>CALVJQ010000014.1 GCA_944332265.1 uncultured Bacilli bacterium | reverse complement strand
AATGGAAAATGGTAAAACACTTGGTTTTTCATTATTTAATTTACAAGATAGAGGCACTTTAATAGTTGGACCTGCTGAAGAAGTATATGTTGGAATGATTGTAGGAATTCATAATCGTGATAATGATTTAAATGTTAATCCTTGTAAAAATAAACAATTAACTAATACTAGAGCTTCTGGATCTGATGAGGCGATTGCTTTAATTAAACCAAAGACATTTAGTTTGGAAGAAGCATTGGAATTTATTCAAGATGATGAGCTAGTTGAAGTTACACCTAATGCTATTAGATTAAGAAAGAAAATCTTAGATCCTAATGAAAGATTTAGATTAAATAGAAAGTAGATTATTCTACTTTTTTTCTTGCTATATTTTAGGTTAATTACTATAATAAAGAGAAAAAGTTGGTGGAGTTATGGTTGATATTGGCAGAATTAACATAGATACGAGTACTAAATTAGGTAAAAGAATATTAGCAACAATTCAAATGCTTGGATGGGATATAGCTGATGGATTTTCAGTTTTAATAGATAATAAAGAGTATTATTTGTTTTATAGTAATAATATTTTTTTCTGTTTATATTTGAATAGTAAGCATGATGTTATATATAACATTATGCAGGTTGATGATAATATGCAGTTAATATCTTTTACTAAAAAAGTTTTTGATAAAGATTATCAATTCGTTTTATTAGATAATGGAGTTATGTTAATTGATGAAATGAAAAATAGATATTATTTGCAATTAAGTAAGGATATTAATGAATTAAATGGAGTTTTAAATAATGCGGTTTTAGACTTTGGGCAATATAAAGCTAATGATGATATAAGTTTAACTATGCGTTATGAGCAAATGACTCATGGAGAAATTAATAATAAAAAATTATATGGTGCTTATATTAGAGATCCTTTTTTGTATATTTTTGAAAATGGAGTTTTAGGTAAAAGTTATTTTGGAAAAAGAAAAGATGCTTTTTATCGTTTGGATTTTGATATCATGGATAATAGATGGCAATATGACTTGGTTGCATTAAGAGAGTTTGGTATTGATGCGATTACAAGTGATAATACTGTTTCGTTATATGATAATGAAGTGTCTTTTTCAAGATTTTATAGGGAGTTATTTCATATAGGAGATTATATAACTATAACTGGTTTTCCTTTTTTAAAGGGGATTAAAGTGCAGGATATGAAGGATATAGTTTTAAGTAAAGGTTTTTTATTAAATATACCTGATACTTTAATAGATTTTTTTAATAATAGAGAATTTATAATAGAAGAATATCAAGCTATTATAGATGTTTATAATAAGAATTTAGAATTTAAAATAGGGAAATAGGTGGTTAAATTATGGTAACGATTAAAGAATTAAAAGAAATGGATATTCCAAAATACAATTTGATATTTTATTTTATAAATGATTTGTTTGGTGATTTAGAGGGGATTTATTTTAAAATAGAAGTTAATGGTCAGACAAAAATTTTACAAAGAAGAAATAATTTATGTATTTTGTATACCTTAGAAGGTAAAAATATTAGTTATGAAATGTTTTCTTTAGATGATAATTATAATATCTTTCAAGCTGGCTTTGATGATTATGAATTAACGATGTATGATGATTTGTTAACTGTTCAAGAAAGAGATAGTTCGATAGTACAATCTTTATCATTATATAAAAGGTCAAATGGAGTAGATAATGATGGATATGATGGGATTATTATATATGTTCAATTTGATGAAAAAAGTAATAAAAGACTTACATTAACTTATCAGCAAATGTATAATCATAAAAAAAATGTTTATTATTACGCAAAAGAGAGAATGCCTTTTCAAATTATTGTTGAACATGGATTATCTGTTAAAAATGGGAATACTTATGGACCTTTGAAGACCGATAGGTATATCAAAGGGGAGTGCAATTATGATAATGATTTTCTTAATTATAATTGGGTTACGATTAGAGAATATGGACTATTTAATTTTTTAAAACATGGGGCATATGAATTACAAAAAGAAGAGACATTACATCGATATTTTAAATTTAATAGAACTATTAAAGATAATCAAGCATTAGTGTTTTTACCTTTAGTTCATAATACTTTTGAACAGATGAAATCTTATATTGAGAAATTAGGGTTTAGATTTTCTATTCCTGATTATCTATTTGATTCGGTTAATGGTAATAATCAAATACTTGAAGAGTATAAAGAAATTGCTAGTTTTATTAAAGAATATGAGATGGGTTCAGTCGAGGAAGAAAGAAAATTAAATTTTACTATGGAGGATAATGATGCAAAATAAGATTATAGAATGTGATGATGATGTAGTTGCTAAAATTCCTAATGTAATGAATATTTTATATGATGTATTTGGAAAAGAAGATATTAAAATGTTTGCTATTTTGTCTGATGATAAGTTATGTTTTTTAGCACGATGTGAAAATGGTTGTGTTTATATAGATAAAGATAATAATCCTATATATTTTAGTGTAGATGAAGAAGATAATTTAATTTCAGTATATATTGAACCTTTTCAGGTATATTTTAGTGATAATTTTTACCTTATTGATGAAAATAATCATGAACATGTTTTGAATTTTTATTCTTTGCCGGTGCCAGATGATGAAGGTTATACGGGTTGTATATCTTATAAACAATATGATCCACAAAATGATGTCTTATGTGAATTAAGGTATCAACAAATGTATAATGAAGGTTCTTTTAATAAAGTATATCATTTTCATACAAAGGTTATTGATGCTGTTTATATAGATGAAAAGTATAAAAATTCAAAAAATTATCATGTTGGGCTATTACCGAGAAGAGCTAAATATTTTAAAAGTTTAAAATTCGATTATGAACAAATTGGTTATAAATTGATGGCAATTAATGAATTTGGTTTAACAAGAGTATTACATGAGGGAGCTTATAATTTATATAAAGAAAGAGACGTTTTAAGGTATATTAAAACAAGGTTTATTTTACCAAATGGTAGTTTTTCAGATACTTGGCCTTTGGCAAAGCAAATTCATAGAGAAGAAATAGTTGATTTAATTAAGCAATATGGGTTTAATAGTGAAATTCCAAAAGATATAATAGATATATATAATGGGGAAAATGAAACAGTTAAATTAGTTAAAGATTTAATTGATAAAGTAAAAGAAGTAAAAAAAGAATTAGATAAACCAGAAAACAGTAGAATGTGTTTAACTTTAAGTTTTATAGATGATTAAAATAGTTTGACAAATTAAAAAAACTATAGTATTATTAGCGCAGAAATCGCTGATAAGGACGAGTAGTATTAGATACTGTTTAAAGAGAGCTAGGATGGTGGGAACTAGTAATAAGCCTAATATGAATAAAAACCTTTGAGTGGCTTAAGCCCGGATGATTCCGTTAAAGATTAAAGAGATAATCAAGTTATAGATTGAAGAAGGGTGGTACCGCGAATATTTCGCCCCTTTAGTCTATAACTTTTTTTATTATAAAGAAGGAGAGATAAAAAATGCGTGAGTTTACAGAGCAAGAATTAGTAAGAAGGGAAAAGGCTTTACAATTACGAGAAATGGGAATGGATCCATTTGGTCATCGTTTTGATAGAACTGCTTGGGCAAAAGATATTAAAGATAAATATGCAGATATAGATCATGATGCTTTTGCAGAAATGGATGATGAAGCGGTAGTTGCAGGAAGAATTATGTTTATTAGAAAAATGGGGAAAGCATCTTTCTTTACAATTAAAGATAAAACTGATTCTATTCAAATTTATATCTCAATTAATGATGTTGGGGAAGAAGTGTATTCATTATTTAAGACTGCTGATATTGGAGATATTGTTGGAGTACGTGGGAAAATAATGAAGACTAAAACTGGGGAAGTTACAATTAAATGTTTAGAATATACTCATTTAGTTAAAGCGTTGAAACCATTACCAGAGAAATTCCATGGTTTAACAGATATTGAAGAAAGATATAGAAGACGTTACGTTGATTTAATAATGAATGATGAATCTAGAAAAGTTGCGTTTATGCGTCCTAAAATAATTAGATGTATTCAAAATTATATGGATGGAAGAGGTTTTACCGAAGTTGAAACTCCTATTCTTACAACTTTACTTACGGGAGCTAGTGCAAGGCCTTTTGTTACTCATCATAATACTCAAGATTTAGATATGTATTTAAGAATTGCTTTAGAATTACCTTTAAAAAGATTATTAGTTGGAGGTATGGAAGCAGTTTATGAAATAGGTAGAGTATTTAGAAACGAAGGAATGGATACTAAACATAATCCAGAATTTACTTTAATGGAGGCTTATTTAGCATATAGTGATTTAGAAGGAATGATGGATTTAACAGAGAAGATGTTCCAAACTATTGCTAAAGATGTATTTAATAAAATGGATTATAAATTTGGTGGTTATGATATTAACTTAGAAGGTCCTTGGAAGAGAATTAGTATGACTGAGGCAATTAAAGAACAAACTGGTATAGATTTTAAGGATAAGGACATGACTTTAGAGAAGGCTTTAGATTTGGCTAGTGAACATCATATTGAAGTTCAAGAACATGAGAAGTCTTTTGGTCATATTGTTAATTTATTCTTTGAAAAATATGTAGAGGAAACTTTAATTCAACCAACTTTCTTATATGGTCATCCTATTGAGATTAGTCCATTAACAAAGAAAAATCCTGAAGATCCTCGTTTTGTTGATCGTTTTGAGTTATTTATTGCGGGAAAAGAATTTGCTAATGCTTATACTGAACTAAATGATCCAGTAGATCAATTAGAAAGATTTGAGGCTCAGTTAGCAGAAAGAGATTTAGGAAATGATGAAGCAAATGATATTGATATGGATTTTGTTGAAGCATTGGAATATGGAATGCCTCCAGCTGGAGGAATTGGTTATGGAATCGATAGATTGTGTATGTTATTCTTAGAACAAGAATCTATAAGAGATGTATTATTGTTTCCAACAATGAAAGAACGAAATTAATTAAAAGTCTAATATTGTATTAGACTTTTTAATTTATAATTATGATTTTATGTTATTTTTTAAGTATTTTAGGCTTAATAGTAGTTTATTTTTACGTCTTTTATTAATTATTATGTTATAATTTTTAAAGGAGGGATATGATGAAAAATAAAAATGATAAAATATTTATTTTATTATTTATGATGTTAATTTGTTTAGTAATGTCATGGATAGTAGAAGCTGGTGTATTTAATTCAGGAAGTTTTTCGCCAGCAGGTTATTATAGAGCAGGACTTTTTGATTTATTTGCTTTAGTTTTGTCAGCCATGTACTATAAGAGATATGAGTTATTTTATATTTTCTTAATAGGTGGTTGTTATGGAGTTTTATCACAAACAAAAATTTATCGTAAGTTAGTTGATAAGACTGCTAATTTAATTAAAGGCAAGGAAAGTATTGCTTTGGCTATAGTTTTATTATTAACTGGAGCATATATATCTATAAGTAATAATATATTATCTTTATTATTTTTATCGCCATTTATTATATCTGTATTTTTAAGAAATGGTTATGATAAAATAACTGCTTTAAGTGCAGGATTTGGTGGTATATTTATTGGATATTTAGGTCTAACCTTTGGGTTAGGAGAAGCTCAGTATTTATATGAATCTACTGGAGTAGAAATTATGGACTGGATGGGAGTAAAAGTAGCTTTATTTTTAGCAGCTTATATTCTATTTACTTTATTTGCAATTTTGCATATGAAGAAAAATTGTAATGTTTCTGAAACTGAGGATGATATGTTTTATCCTGTACCTTTAGATGAAAGTAAAGTAAAAAAATCTCGTAAGGTAAAAATATGGCCTATTATTGTAGTTTCAATAATAATAATTGTTAATGCTGTTTTAGGTTATATATCTTGGTTTGATAGCTTTGGTATTAATTTCTTTTCTGAATTACATACAAGTTTTACTTCTGCATTTGAAATTGCTGATGTTCCAATTTTTTATTCATTGTTAGGTAGTTATTTTACTGGCTTTGGAGAATGGGAAAGTTTAATGAATATTATGTTCTTCTTATTTGTTGGTGTTGTAATTATTGCATTGGTAAATAAGATGAAAGTTGATGAATTTATTAAATTCTTTGGACGTGGAATGAGAAGAATAAGCAAAGTTGCATTTATTTTTGCATTATCTTATGTTCTTTTATTCTTAGCAACAAGTTTCCCATGGCAAAATACAATGATTAATTATTTGTTCGGAGATGGAACATTTAATGTGTTGTTACTATTATTAATTGCTATTATTGCCCAAATATTTATTGGAGATCCTAGCTATTCAGCATTTACATTTGCTCCTTATTTAGCAGTTGCTTTTACAAGTAGTGTTGTAGCATCTATTATTTTATGGAGACTAGGAACTGGTTTAGCTTTAATTGCTGGACCTACAAGTTTTATATTATTATCAGCTTTAACATATTTAAATGTTTCTTATAAAGATTGGTTGAAATATATTTGGAAATTTGTCTTAGCATTTATGTTAGTGGCTTTATTAATAATGGCAATTGTATTATATGTTTAAAATCTACATTTAATGTAGATTTTTTCATTTTTTATTAAGATAATTCATATACTTTATTAGGTGATTATATGGATGAATTATTTTTGATAGCAGAAAGAGAAATGAAAGAATTGCGTCAACCATATGTTGGGACAGAACATATATTTTTAGCTTTTTTAAAGTTATTTGGAAATGAATTTATTACATATGAAACTTTTAAAAAAGATATTATAAAAGTAATTGGTCAATCACATAAAGAAAGTGAATATACTTTATATACTCCATTATTAAGAAAGATAAAAAATGAATCTTTTAATATATATGATGTTCTTATTAAGATTTTAACAAATGATGATAGTATAGCTTATAATTTATTATTAGTTGGGGGTTATGATATTGAAAAAATATATTTAGATATATTAAGTAATAAAAATATACAAGATTTTGGATAAGACTATATATTAATTATATAGTATTTTTTTTGATTAATTTATGCTAAAATAAAAGCACTTATATATATGGAAGGTGATAATATGAAAATGTTTAATACATTAAGTGGAAAAATTGAGGAATTTAAACCAATTAAAGATGGGGAAATTAATATGTATGTTTGTGGACCAACAGTATATAGTTATGCTCATGTAGGAAATATGTGTCCTGTTATCATCTTTGATATGGTATATAGATATTTTAAATATTGTGGTTATAATATTAAATATGCAAGTAATTTTACTGATGTTGATGATAAAATTATTAAAGCAGCTAAAGAGGCAGGAATTACAGAGAAAGAATTGACTGAAAAATATATTAAAATATATTTAGATGATGTTAAAGCTTTAAATTGTTTAGATATAGATTATCGTCCTAAAGTAACAGAAACTATGGATGAAATAATTGCTTATATAAAATTACTTATGGATAAAGGATATGCTTATCAAAGTGGTGATGATGTATATTTTAGGGTTAGTAAAATAGAAGATTATGGTAAGTTAAGTAAGCAAGTATTAAGCGATTTAGATGCTGGTAATAGAGTAGAAGTAGATGAAAATAAAGAAAATCCATTTGATTTTGTTTTGTGGAAAAAAACTAAAGAAGGTATTACTTGGGATTCGCCTTTTGGAAAAGGACGTCCCGGATGGCATACTGAATGTGTAGTTATGATAAATAAATTATTTGGAGATAATATAGATATCCATGGTGGTGGAATAGATTTAAAATTTCCTCATCATGAGAATGAAATGGCGCAAAGTGAAGCGGCTGCTGGAACAAATTTAGCTAACTATTGGATGCATAATGGTCATGTAATGGTTAATGGAGTTAAAATGAGTAAATCTTTAGGTAATTTTATTACAGCTCATGAATTATTAGAAAAATATCCAGCTAATATAATTCGTCTTAGTATTTTAAAGACTAGTTATAGATTGCCTTTTGATTTTACAGAACAATTATTTAAAGAATGTGGAACGATAAATGATAAGATATATAATGCTTTAAAACAAGCTAATTTAGAAATTCAGTTACATGGTATTAAAGTAGGCAATATTAAAAAAGATGAGAAAATTAATCAAATAATGGATGAAGATTTTAATACTTCTAATTTGATAACTTATTTATTAGAATTAATTAAAGAACTTAATAATAAAATAAGAGCTAAAGAAGAATTTAGTGATGTATATGATAAGATAATGTTAATAAATTATATCTTAGGATTAGAATATGATTTTATTACATTGAGTGAAGATGATAAGGATATATATAATAAATGGTTAGAATATAGAAATAATAAAGATTATGAAAATGCTGATAAAATGAGAAATATATTAATTGAACGTAAAATAATATAGGAGGACTTTATGAATAGTTTATATATATTGATTATTTTATTGTTAATTCCCTTTTTATGCTTTATTATTGAGAAAATTTTCAGTGATAAATATAAGAATATTGAAGCTAATAGTAAGTTAACTGGATTTGAAGTTTCTCGTAAGTTATTGGATAGTTATGATATGAAAGACATTTATATAGTAGAGATAAAAACAGGGGATTTAACTGATCATTTTGATAGTAAACAAGAAGTTGTTCGCCTTTCTTCTAGTGTTTATTATGGAACTTCAATATATTCAACAGCAGTTGCTTTATATTTTACAATTCAAGCAATTATGAATAAAAATGATAAATCAGTTATTCAAACAAAGGGAATGTTAGATAATTTTGTTGAATTTGGTTATATAATAATAGGTATTATTCTTTTAATGTGGGTTTTTATGTTAGATGAAGGAATTTTGATGGTTGCTTTGGTGTTATTTAGTTTAGTTTTATTATATGAAATTGTTATGGTACCAGTAGGTTTTAAGATAGCTAAACAAGCAATTTCTAATGGAGAAAAATATAAAATAGTAGATGAAAAAGAATTGGAATATTTACAAAAAATATGTAATATGATGGCTTTTTCAGAAATATCTCGAGTAATTTTACTTATTAATAAAGGGGTTAAAAATTTACTTGATAGTATTAGGAGAGGTTAGCTCTCTTTTTTTTAAAATTAATGGTATAATAAAAAAAGAATAGAGGGTGTGTAATGAATATAATAGGTAAAAAGCGTATAGATTCATCTAAAAATGAATTTTATGGAGTAGACGTTAATGATAAAAATGCTGTTGTAAATGAATTTAATCGTTTAAAGAAGAGGCATCGTAATATAACAATATTAGTAATAGTAGTATTATGTATTTTAGGAGTAATATTATTTGATTTTTGGCGTGTTAATTTTGTAGGAGGCAAACCAATTTTTGCAATCTCTAGTAAAGTTGAGAGAGGGACTTTGTTTAATGGTTTAGGTTATAAAGTTTTATATTGTGATAGCGGGGAAAGATATATTGGGTCTGTATTATATAAAACTTGTGAAGAGCCTAATGAAAATGATTTTCGAAATTTTTTATATGAATTATTTGTTGATTATGAAATAAAGAATGAAAAATTAGATAAAAGTAATTTAGAATCTTTAGTTATTAATGATTTTGTTACTGATTCAGAAAATGATGAAGGTGGAAGTGATTATTTATTAAGTTTATCTGTAATATGTAAAGATGGAAGTAATGATTGTTTTAAATATGATAAAGAATTCGATGATTATAATAATATTAAATTATATATATCAATAAATAAATATAATGAAATTTATAATGTTTTTTCTTTTAAAAATAGTGGAGTTTATTTTGAACAATTAAATGAGATTTATACGGAAAAGGTAAAGAATTATCTATTAAATGAAGGAAAAATAGTTGGGGATAATTTACGTGATTTTGAAGTGACTTTAGTTAGTAACAATGGAAAAGATAAATTTAGAGGTGTTACTTATGCTGATAGTTATTTAATTAATATTAGTTATTTATGTAGTGATAATACAAATGAATGTGTGGTTCCTTTTGATAAGGAAGATTATGAAGGTGATTATGCTAATTTAGTATTTTATTCTTCGATGTATTTAGATAATGAAGATAATGTAGTATTAGTGGGACCACGTCAGTATTTAGAATTAGAATAAAGGCAAGGAATTGCCTTTTTTTATAATAGTTTTTTTGATATTATAGAGATGAAGGTGATAATATGTTGACGAAGAATTCAGTATTTGTGAATAATATTAGAGTTATAAACATGTTGATACTAAAATTAATAGAATATATAAATAAATATTCAGTTAATATAGCTAGTTCGTTACATATTAATTGGTTAAATTATCTTGATAATAAAAGTAATAATAGTAAAAAAAATAGAAGTTTGGAAAAGATAGATAGAAAATTAGAACAATTAAAGAATATTGAATTAAGAAAGCAATTAAAAAAAGAGAAAGATATAGAAAACTTATTGGGATTGTTAGAATCGACTGATATATCAGGTAGATATAAAAAAGTGTTGGAAAAAATAATAAATAATAATACTCTTAGTGATATATTTAAGGAATTAATTAATTATTATAAAGAGATGGAATTTAAAGAATTACAATTACAAAAAGCTAATGAAGAAAAGGTGGATTTGCCTAAGAGAAAACAAGATTTTGTTTTTAAAAAAATAATAGATAAAAATAATTATTTGTATTTGAATTTAGTTAAAAATGGTAGCTTATTAACAATAGATAAAAGGTCTTTAAATAATGAATTTATTTTATATAATAAATGTTTAAAGAAAGGAGATACTTTTGATGTTTGGGGAGAATTCTCAAATAAATTATCTCCTTTTGAAAAAAGAAGAAAAATATATATACAAAGTGTTTATAAATTGGAAAAAGATATGTTAGATATGAAAAAGAAGAAAGTAGATATTACATATCCACTTGAAAAGTATTATTATTTTGCTAAACTAATTGTTGATAATTTGTATAAGGAATTAACTTTTTTTAAAGCTAATGAAGATATTTATAATAAGTTAATGGATATGACTATTACTAAATATAGTTTTAGTAGGTTACTAACTTTATATAATGAATTAGTTCTTAAAATAGAAAATAGTGAATTAGATAGGAATATTATTTTGGAGTTTCAAAGAGTTGCTAGTATTTATAAAAAAAAGAGTGATTATATAATATTTAGAGGAAGTCTTTGGGTTGTTCCTACTTTTAAAGATTTATTAATTGTATTAAATAAAAGAATTATTAGTAGTATAGATAATAATATTAATAATTATTTTAATGATTTAAATTATAAGATAAATAGAGTAACTAAGTATATGAAAATAGAAGAGATTGTCTTATTATATAATGAATTTAAAAATAAATTAGTTAAGTTAAATTTAAAGACAGAAGATTTATTAATTAAATATAATTTATTACAAGAAGTAATAATTGATATAATAGTTAATAAATTTGGTATTAATAAAGATGAGGTATTAACAAAATATTTAATTAATTAATAGTAATTAATTATTATATGTAAATAGCATTATTGGAAAAGAGTGTGATTTATTTTGAAAAAAAGTTTGTCATGTCTTGGATATATAATTGTATATATATCAATAGCTATTTTTATAGTTACTATGCTTAGTCAAACATATAACTTAAATATAATATTTAATATAATATATATAATATTGTTGTGTGGATATATATTTTTTCTAGGAAATATACTTGATAATGAAAAAGTATATAAAAAAAATATAATATTATATATTATTTTATATTTGATATTATTATCGAATTTAACTTTATTTAATAATAGAAGTGGATTTGGATTAATAAATAAGGAATATTTTGAACTTTATATAAATGAAATTAATTTTATTCCTTTTAAAACTATTTTCAATTTTATTAGTGGAAAATCTGGTATAAAAGTGGCTATTTATAATATTGTTGGTAATTTTGTTATGTTAAGTCCGCTAACTATTTTGCTAGTTTTAAAGAATAAAAAATATGAGAATATAAAATTACAATTAATAGTTTTATTATTAGTAACATGCTTAATAGAGTTCTTACAGTTTATTTTTTCTGTAGGATGGTTTGATATAGATGATATTATTTTAAATTTATTTGGTGCGTTATTTTTCTTTATGTTATTTAATAAATTCATTAATTTTGATAAACTAAGAAATATTTTTTGTAGCAAAATGAATATTAATAGAATTGTTATGAGAATAATATTTGTTATACTATTAATTTTGATAATAATAATTGATTTAATAGTTGGTTTTGAATATCTAAAAAACATTAAAACAAGCTCAGATAATTCAAAATTTTATTTAGTAAAAAAAGAAGAATGTTTAGAAAGTGAGAAAATAGAATTATTAGGTAAAAATATATATTTTCATTGTGTAGATATATATTATAATACAGATGATGATTTTCAGATGAATTTGGTTGATGCTTTTAAAGATAATTATATAACACTTGATGATTTGGAAAACGAAATGGATTATGTTGGCCAAAATATAGGGGTTAAAAATTATATTAGTGTAAAATATGACATATCTATGGTTATTTGTAGTGATAATGAAATTCACTTTGGAAGTTCAGACTTAAGTAAAAGTGATAGTATATGCTTAAATGGTTAAAAGTTGAAAGGCGTAGCGAAAAAAGATGATAAATTCGTATAAAACTTTAATAGTAAATAAAATAATAATGAAGGGAGGTTTTAAATATGTTTGAATTAGTGTCAAAATATAAGCCAAGTGGAGATCAGCCACAAGCAATAGAGAAATTAGTTGAAGGAATTAAGAATGGTGAAAAAAACCAAGTTTTACTTGGAGCAACTGGAACAGGTAAAACTTTTACAATAGCTAATGTAATAAAAGAAGTTAATAAACCAACTTTAATTTTGGCTCATAATAAGACACTTGCTGGGCAATTATATTCTGAATTTAAAGAGTTGTTTCCTAATAATCATGTAGAATATTTTGTGTCTTATTATGATTATTATCAACCAGAAGCTTATGTTCCACAAAGTGATACATATATTGAAAAGGATGCTTCTATTAATGATGAGATAGATGAATTGCGTCATGGAGCTACAAGCGCATTAATTAATAATAGAGATGTTATTGTAGTGGCTTCTGTTTCCTGTATTTATGGTATAGGTGAAAAAGAAGAATATGAAAAGATGATGTTAACTTTAAATGTTGGAGATATTGTAAAAAGAAATGATATTATTAACAAATTAATTGATATGACATATGAACGTAGTGATTTAGATTTTCATCGTGGGACTTTTAGAGTTAGAGGAGATATAATTGATATCGTTCCAGTAAATGAAAGATCTAATGGGATTAGAATAGAATTGTTTGGTGATGAAGTTGACCGTATTTGTACTTTTGATCCTTTAACAGGTGTTGTTTTACAAGGTAAAAAAACAATTAGTATTTTTCCTGCTTCTCATTTTGTTACTGGACCCGAAAAATTAAAAGAAGCTATTAGAAGAATTGAGGAAGAACTAAAGGAAAGATTGCAAGTTTTACACGATAATAATAAATTACTTGAAGAGCAACGATTAAGGGAAAGAACAAATTATGATTTAGAAATGTTAAAGGAAACGGGCTTTTGTAATGGAGTTGAAAATTACTCAAGGCATTTATCATTGCGTGAAGAAGGAGAAACACCTTGTTGTTTAATTGATTTTTTTCCAGAAGATTTTTTGTTAGTCGTTGATGAATCCCATGTAACTCTTCCTCAAGTTAGAGGGATGTATAATGGGGATAGAATGCGAAAACAAACTTTAGTTGATTACGGCTTTCGTTTACCTAGTGCTTTAGATAATAGACCGCTTAAATATGAAGAGTTTGAAAGTAAAATAAATCAAGCAATTTATATTTCTGCAACACCTGGAGATTATGAACTTGAAAAGACTAATCATCAGTTTGTTGAACAAATAATAAGACCAACTGGTTTATTGGATCCTACTATTGAAGTTAAGAAAACTGAAGGACAAATAGATGATTTAATAGAACAAATAAATATTAGAAAAGAAAAAAATGAAAGAGTTTTAATTACAACATTAACAATTAGGATGGCTGAGGAATTAACTAATTATTTAAAAGATATTGGTATTAAAGTTGCTTATTTACATAGTGAAGTAAAAACATTAGATAGGTTAAGAATAATTCAGGAGTTAAGACAAGGTAAATATGATGTTTTAGTAGGAATTAATTTATTACGTGAAGGTTTAGATATTCCTGAAGTTAGTTTGATAGGAATAATGGATGCTGATAAGCAAGGATTCTTAAGAAGTAGTAGGAGTTTAATTCAGACGATTGGTCGAGCTGCTAGAAATGCTAATGGTCATGTAATTATGTATGCTGATACGATTAGTGAAGCAATGGATGAAGCTATTAGTGAGACTGCGCGAAGAAGAAAGATACAAGAAAAATATAATAAAGATCATGGTATTGTTCCACATACTATTATTAAAGAAATAAGAGAAGTAATAAGCAATAAGATAGATGAAGAATTGGATAAGAAAGAAAATAGTAAGATGTCTAAGAAAGATAAAGTACAATTGATGCAATCAATTGAAGAGCAAATGAAAGAAGCAGCTAAAGCTTTAGATTTTGAAAGAGCTATGGAATTAAGAGATATATTATTTGAAATGAAGAGTGAATAATGATTTGCTAAATATTAGGGATAATGCTATAATAAAGCCCTTGTAAAAAAGGGGGATAATTATGCAATTAGATGAAATGGTTAGTGAAGTTCTTAAAGGTAATATTAGTATTTTAGATACAATGTTTGAAGAAGAAATTAAGAGTTTATTTAAGTATATTCATTTACTTAATTTGGAAGATAGTTATGTATCTAAGTTATTTGAATCATTAAAGAATAATTATCCTTCTTTAGTTTTTTTGTTAGTATATGATAGAGAAATATATAAAGATTTTTGTATATCTATACTAAATAAAGATTTTTCATTATTATTTGAAAATAATTTTTTGAGTGATTTTATTGGTAGTTCAGAGTGGAGTCTTGAATTTATAAAAAATAATATTTCTATTTTAGTTGAGTTTAATTCTGATATTATTTATTTTACTTTAAGGTATGCTTTTGCAGCTAAAAACTCTGATATTTTATCTTTTTTGGTTAATAATGATAATTTGAAAGTTCGTGGCTTAGCAATGGTTGAAATTGCAGATAATTATTATTGGGAATTTAATAAGATCTATCAAGATATTTTAAGTTTTATTAAATTTAGTACTAGTGATGGAAAAGAATGTTTGGTAGATGAATTTTATGTTAGCAGAGTTGCTTATTTGATAGTTGAAAATAATTTAGGAATTGAGAAATATCAATTATTAAAAAGATTTATTTTTGATAATTATTCATGTAATTCTTTAGCCAAATTACTTGATATGGGAATGAATACTATAGAAAGTGGCTATGATTATGGGAGGTATCCTGAACTATTAAATGAAGATACGACAGAATTCTTTTTAACTTCTAAGGAGTATAAGTTTGTTCTTTATAAGAAAAAAAGAAAATATATTGATAAGGATGTTTGGGATTATTTTGATAGAAAAATTCGCTATTTTAGTAAAGTAGATGAAGCAATAATAAGCCATATCTTTTTATGTGGTTTAGGTGATAGGTTTTTGGAGTATGTTGATAAGTATTTGGAAAAAAGTACTGGTTGTAAATTAATTTCTGTGATAGGAAGAAGAGGAAGTACAACTAGAGCTTTTAGAGTTGGTGATTATGTTGTTAAATGTTCTTTAGCTAAATGGAATATTTCTGAAGTACCTGAATCTCTTTATTTGTTTGCAAAGTGTTATGAAAAAGATTATGTAAAAGGGCGTATGGGAAGAGTAGTTGGAGCGCTAGAAGTACAAAAATATTATGCTAAACCAGTTGAAGTTTATGAAGAGAGACTAATAAATAAATTCCGTGAAGCTTTAAAAGATGAAGGATATATTATAAAAGATAATGTAATTGGTGATAATGGAACGCATAATTTATATCGTTTAGATAATTATATGGAAGCTGATTGTGATAATCCTGAAATTTTACCTAAATGGTTTAAAAAAAATCCTGTTGTATGGGTTGATTTAGATTTAGTTTATAAAATTAAATAATTATTTTAATTTAAAAATTGGTATGATATACTGATAAAAGTAAAGGCAAGGAAGAAGTGATTGGATGCAAACTACTTATATTTTTGGACATAAAGTACCTGATACTGATTCTGTTTGTGCAAGTATTAGTTTGTCTTATTTGAAAAATCAAATGGGACTAAGAACTGAGCCTCGAGTATTAGGTAATTTAAATAAAGAATCAAAATTTGTTTTATCATATTTTAATATCCCTGAACCTGAATTTTTAAATGATGTAAAAGTTCAGATAAGGAATATGCATTATAATAAAGAAGCAATGGTTGAAGAACATTCTTCGATATATAGTGCATATAAATTATTAGTTAAATTAGGAGTTACGGGTTTACCTTTAGTTAATAAACAAAAAAAATTAACAGGTTATGTAAATGTTAAAGAAATATCTAAGTATTTAATTGAAGGAGATATTACGTATTTAAATACATCTTATGCTAATATTTTAGAGACTTTAAATGCCTATGAAGTTTTAAAATTTGATAATGAGATAGAAGGAAATATATTAGCAGCAGCTTATAAGAGTGAGACGTTTATTAATCGTGTTAATCTTACGAATAATGATATTGTTATTGTTGGAGATAGATATAAGATTCAAGAATATGCAATTAATTCTGGAGTTAAATTAGTTCTTTTAGTAAATAATGTAGAACTAAGTGAAGATTTAATTAATTTGGCAACATTAAAAAGAGTTAATATTATAAGAGTTCCATTAGGAACTTTTAAGACTGCTAATATGGTTAAATTATGTAATTATGTTAAGTTATTAAATATTAATCCTCATCCTATTACTTTTAGTGTTACAGATTATAGAAATGATTTTATTGAAGTAACTAATAAATTAGGTCATACTAATTACCCTATTGTGAATAGGAAGAATTTATGTCTAGGAATGATGAGATTAGTTGATGCTAGTAATTTTGAAAGAAAAAATGTTATTTTAGTTGATCATAATCAACAAGTTCAAAGTTGTGATGGTATTGATGAAGCTAATATTTTAGAAATAATAGATCATCATAATTTAGGAACTATTGGAACTTCAAGGCCAATTAATTTTAGAAGTATGCCTGTTGGATGTACTTGTACAATAATTTATAGATTGTTTCAAGAAGCTCATGTTAGTATTCCTAAAGATATAGCAGGAATTATGTTATCTGCAATTTTATCTGATACGTTATTATTTAAGTCTCCGACGGTTACGGAAATGGATATTAAAGTGGCAAATGAATTAGCTAAAATTGCTGAATTAGATATTCAAGAATATGGAATGAAGATGTTTAAGGCTGCTAGTAGTGTTTCAGGAATGAGTGTTGAAGAGATTATTCATTCAGATATGAAATATTATAAGAATAAAGAATCTGATTTGGCAGTTGGTCAGGTAATAACTTTAGACTTTGATGAAATTTTGGCACGTAAAGAAGAATTTGTAGCTGAGTTAAATAATATGTCTTTGGTTGGTAATTATAAGATAGCTTTGTTATTTGTGACTGATATTATAAAAAATGGTTCTTATCTTTTCTTTAATGAAGAAGCTAAAGAAGTAATTGAAGAAGCTTTTGGTTTAGAAAATATTGAACAAGGTGTTTATTTAGATAAAGTAGTATCGCGAAAGAAACAAATAATACCACCTTTATTAGAGAATTAAAACAGAGTTTGACTCTGTTTTTTGTATATGAAGATAAAATTTATTTATTATTGAAGACGATATTTGGTAAAATAATAGTAGGTGATAGTTATGAAAGCATTAGTAACGGGAGCTAGTTCGGGGATTGGAAAAGACATAGCCATTTATTTAAGTAAATTAGGATATGATTTAATTTTAGTTAGTAGAGATATTAATAAGTTAAAAGAAACAGCTGAAGAAATTAAGACTAATGTTGTTTTGTATCCTGCAGATTTATCAAGGAAGGAAAATTGTTTTAAATTATATGATAATTTTAAAAATGAAGATATTGATATTTTAGTTAATAATGCAGGATTTGGATTATTTGGAAATACTTGGGAATTAGATATTGATAAGGAATTAAAAATGATAGATTTAAATATTGTTGCCGTTCATATTTTAACTAAGTTATTTTTAAAAGATATGGTAGAAAAAGATAAAGGATATATTTTAAATGTAGCTAGTAGTGCTGGGTTTTTGGCTGGGCCAATACTTAATACATATTATGCAACGAAAAATTATGTAACTAAATGGACAATGGGAATATATGAGGAGTTAAGAAAAGTAAAGAGTAATGTTCATGTTAGTTGTCTTTGCCCTGGACCAGTTAATACAAACTTTAATAAGGTTGCTGGTGGTTCTTTTAATATGAAAGCTTTAGATAGCAAATATGTAGCTAGATATGGTATTGATAAAATGCTAAAGAGGAAATTGATTATTGTTCCTGGTATTACAGTAAAATTGGGTTTGTTTTTTAATCGTTTTATTTCTAATAGAATGTCTTTAAAGATTGTGTATCGTATTCAAAAGAAGAAGATTGAAAAGGGTGAATAATTATGTTAGGTTATATGTTTAAGAGTTTTCCTGCTAAATATATTTTCGCTGGTTATGGAGTACGTAAAAGTCTTACAATATTAACAACTTTGGAAAATGGAAGAATTATATACGATGTATTTTTATATACTTATGTTGATAATTTTTTGTCTTTTTTTATTCAAATGGAAAATGGAAAGTATAAGAGTATGGATTATAATGTTGAAGTACCAGAAACGACTGCTGAAGATTTAGTAAGTAGACATTTATCACGTGGGTTAATGAAAGATATTGATGATTATGAGGAATATGATAGGGAAAAGTTGATTGGTGTTTTTGGCTTAAGAAATATTGAAACTCTTATGAAACAGACTGACGAAATGAAAAAACAGAATAGTGATGGATTTGATGTTAGTTTAGAAGCGATGCTTGATATTAAAGCACAGTATATGGGAATGGAAGTTGTTGGTGTAATTAATAATTTTAATAAATGTTTAAAATATGATAAAGATCGAATTACTATTCCACCAATTGTTTATGGACCTAATGATCCATATAAATCTTTAATAGGTGATGAGATGGATTATTTTGATTTTATGTCTAATAAAGATTCTGATAAAATTATTCAGGATTTGAAAAAGATGGCTGATTCTTTAGATGGTATAGGTAATGTAAAAAAAGGTAGAAATGTTGTAATTACTAAGTCTTCACCTGAAGAGATGGCTAAAGTTAATATTGTACAAGATGATAATAAGTAAAAAAAAATAAAGGTCTATTTTAGATCTTTATTTTCAATTATGCCACTATACCATACTAAATCTTTTCTTTGAAGATTATTTAAACGTGCATAGTTGTTAATTAATTCATTTAATTGTTTGTCGACAACATTATTAGCTAAATCAATTAGAGGAGAATCATCATCTGTTCTACCTAGTAAATAATCTGTTGATGTGTTTAGAAAATCAGCAATTTTAACTAAATTGTCTAATCTTGGTTCAGCTTTATCATTTTCATATGCTGAAATAGTTTCTTGGGAAACTTCAATTTCAGTGCTTAATCTTATTTGAGTTATGTTTCTTTTTTGTCTTAGTTCTTTAATTCTATTCATGAAATCAACTCCGTTAATTTAATTTTATAGAAAAAAGAATTATGTGATAGAAGTGTTAATTATAACATTTTATAAATGTTATTTATATATTGTTTTTTTGTTTTTTATCGAACAAAGGTATGTTATAATTGTATGTGGTGAGCCATATGTTTAAAAAAATATATATTGAGATTACAAATAGATGTAATTTAAATTGTTCTTTTTGTATTGGAAATAAACGAACTAATAAAAATATTAAAGAAGAAGAGTTTAAAATATTATTGGATAAATTAGAGGGGTATACTAAATATTTATATTTTCATGTAATGGGAGAACCTTTAATGCATCCATTGATTAATAAACTTATTTTAATGGCTAGTAAGAGATACTTTGTTAATATAACTACTAATGGATATTTAATTGAAAGATTAGATAGTCAAATACCTATTAGACAATTAAATATTTCTTTACATAGTTTTCAATTAAAATATGGTAAATCTTTAGATAAGTATATAAATGATATTTTTAATAAGACAGATGATTTAGTGAATAATGGAACGATTATTAATTTTCGCCTATGGGTAGGAAATGAATATAAAGATAAAATAATAGATAAACTAAATGAACATTACAAAGTAAATATAGGTGATTTAAATAAACTTAAGTTATCTAATAATGTCTTTTTTGAAATTGAAGAAGAATTTATTTGGCCGTCTTATGATAATGATTATTGGAATAAAGATGGTAGTTGTCGTGGGACTAGGGATCATATTGCTATTTTAGTAGAAGGAACTGTTGTTCCGTGTTGTTTGGATAGTCAAGGAATTATTAATTTGGGAAATATTTACAAACAAAATTTAAATGATATAATAAGTAGCGAACTTTTTAAAGAAATTAATCTTGGTTTTAGACATAATGTAAAAGTTCATCCTTTATGTCAAAAATGTAATTTTTATGAATTAAGGAGATAGATGTGAAAATTGACGGGTATAAGGCATTTAATTTAGATAAAACTAATAGATATGGAAAGTCTTTTGTAGAAGGTGAAACTTATCATATAGAGGGAAAAGTTAAATTTGGTTCTTTTGGTTGTGGTTTTCATCTATGTACTGAATTAGCTGATGTATTTAGATATGTAGATGATAATGTATTGGTTGCAAAAGTTACTGGTAGTGGGAATTGTTTAAGATATGATGATGAATATTATGGTTATTATGATATGTATGTGGTATCAACTATTACTATCAATAAATTTTTAACTAGAGAAGAAATCATTAATTTGATGTTATCTGATAATGGATTTAATATTGAAAAGTTTTTAGCAACTTTTAGATTAAATGAACAAGAAAAGATGTTATTTTGGGAGAAGTTTAGTGGAGATTATCGATTAAGTAGATTTTTGTTATATTTTCAATTTGGTTTTAAACAAGCTTTTGATAGAGATGTTTTATTAACAAGTGAAGAAATATTAAAGCTTAAGAGGAGGTTAGAAGATGGACAAAATAATAATAAAGGGAGCAAGAGAAAATAATTTACAAAATGTTGATTTGGAAATTCCTAAGAATTCGTTAGTTGTAATGACGGGAGTTTCTGGCTCTGGTAAAAGTAGTTTAGCTTTTGATACTATTTATGCTGAAGGACAAAGAAGGTATGTAGAGAGTTTATCTGCTTATGCCAGACAATTTTTAGGTGGAAGTAGTAAGCCAGATGTTGATAGCATTGAGGGATTGAGTCCAAGTATTAGTATTGATCAAAAGAGTACTAATAATAATCCTCGTAGTACTGTTGGGACAGTAACAGAGATATATGATTATTTAAGGTTATTATTTGCCCGTATTGGAGTTCCTTATTGTCCAAATCATCATGAGCCTATTAAAAGTCAAAGTATTGAAGAAATGACTAATAAAATTATGTCATTTCCTGAAGGAACTAAATTAGAAATAATGGCACCTGTTGTGCGTGGTGAAAAAGGAATGCAAGTTCAACTATTAGATGATTTGCGCCAAAAAGGGTATAGTAGAGTTAGAGTAGATGGAGAACATTATGATTTAGCAGAGGATATTAAACTGGAAAAGAATAAAAAACATAATATTGAGGTTATTGTTGATCGTGTTGTAGTTAGAGATAGTGATAGAAGTAGAATATTTGAATCAATAGAAACTAGTTGTGCTTTAGCTAATGGAATGACTTTGTTTAATATTATCGGTTCAGAAGAATTGTTAATGAGTGAAAATTATGCTTGTATTCATTGTAATTATTCAATGCCTCTTTTAGAAACAAGAATGTTTTCTTTTAATTCTCCTTGGGGAGCTTGCCCAGAATGTAATGGTTTAGGCATGAAGATGAAAATATCAGAAGATTTATTAATTCCTGATCGTAAAAAAAGTATTAATCAAGGTGGAATTTTAACTTTAACTCAAGATCAAAATACAATGTATACAGAAGTAGCAACAGTAGCAGATTTTTATGATATTGATTTAAATATGCCGATTGAGAAAATTCCTAGAGATAAATTAGATAAAATTTTATATGGTACACCTGAGGTTTTAGATTTTAAATATGTATCTAAAAATGGTAATATTCGAACTAAAAGTGATTTTTTTGAAGGAATTGTTAATAATTTAGAGAGACGTCAAATAGAAACAACTGCTGGTTGGATACGTGAATGGATAGAAGGTTTTATGATTGAGCAAGAATGCCCTCTTTGTCATGGAACTCGTTTAAAAAGTAATGTTTTGAATGTCTTTATTAATAAGAAAAATATTTATGATATGACAGCTATGAGTATTGAAGATTTATATCATTTCATGTGTAATTTAAAGCTTAGTAATGAGCAAAAGAAAATAAGTGAATTGTTAGTTAAAGAAATTTGTAATAGATTGGAATTTTTAAATAATGTTGGCTTGGGTTATATTACATTAAATCGTTCTGCTAGTACTTTATCTGGTGGAGAGGCGCAACGTATTCGTTTGGCAACACAAATTGGCAGTAAATTAACTGGTGTTTTATATGTTCTAGATGAGCCTAGTATTGGTTTACATCAAAGGGATAATGAAAAGTTGATTGCTTCTATGAAGGAAATGAGAGATTTAGGGAATACTTTAATTGTTGTAGAACATGATACTGATACGATGTTAGCTGCTGATTATTTAGTTGATATAGGTCCTGGAGCAGGAGTCAATGGAGGTCATGTAATGGCAGCAGGAACGCCAGCAGAAGTTATGGCTAATCCTAATTCTTTAACTGGTCGTTATTTAACAGGTAAAGAAAAAATTGAAGTTCCGAAAAAGAGAAGAAAAGGTAATGGTTTGTTTTTAGAAGTAAGAGGAGCAAAAGAACATAATTTAAAAAATATAAATGTTAAATTCCCTTTAGGTAAATTCATTTGTGTAACTGGAGTTTCTGGTAGTGGAAAATCAACTTTAGTAAATGATATTTTGTTTAATGCTTTAACTAAAAAAGTTTATAAGTCTAAAACAATAGTAGGAAATTGTAAAGAAATTAAAGGAATGGATAATATTGATAAAGTTGTTCATATTACGCAGGATCCTATTGGAAGAACTCCTAGAAGTAATCCAGCTACTTATGTTGGAGTGTTTGATGACATTCGTGATGTTTTTGCGAATATGAAAGAATCTAAGATGAGAGGTTATGGTAAGAATCGTTTTTCATTTAATGTAAAAGGTGGCCGCTGCGAAGCTTGTTATGGCGATGGTGTTAAAAGAATTGAAATGAATTTTTTGCCAGATGTTTATGTTCCTTGTGAAGTTTGTAAAGGAACTAGGTATAATCGTGAAACTTTAGATGTTAAATTTAAAGGAAAAAATATTTCTGAAGTTTTACATATGCGTGTTTCTGAAGCTTTAGAGTTTTTTGATAATATACCTAGAGTAAAGAGTAAGTTACAAGTTATGTATGATGTGGGTTTATCTTATATTGAACTTGGACAGTCTGCTCCTACTTTGTCTGGTGGAGAAGCTGGAAGAGTTAAGTTAGCAAAAGAACTTCAAAAGAAAGCAACTGGTAAAAGTGTCTTTATTCTAGATGAACCAACTACAGGTTTGCATAGTGATGATATTAAAAAGTTGTTAGTTATTTTGCAAAGAATTGTTGATAACGGTGATACAGTTATTGTTATTGAACATAATTTAGATGTTATTAAAGTTGCGGATTATATTATTGATTTAGGACCTGAAGGTGGCGATATGGGAGGAACAGTAGTAGCTACTGGGACACCAGAGCAAATTGTTAAAGTTAAAGAAAGTTATACAGGTCAATTTTTAGAGAAATATTTGTAGGTGATATGATGGTTAGTTTAGATGTTAAAAAGATAGTTAGAAATAAACCAAAAGTTAAAAGATTAGAGTTAGAATATAATCGAGATAATTATATAATTGTCAATTTGGAAGCAAATGTAATAGATGTTGATGGCAAATTATGGGAATATAATATTACTGTTGATAAGTTGGATTTTATTAACAATTTGATTTGGGATTTTGAAGAAATAGATGAATATGATTATTGGCCAGATAAAAGTAAAGATCATGCTCCTTTATCACCAAAATGGAGGATTTCTTGGTATGATGAATATGGAACATACTATCATAAAAGTGGGGCATTGAAGACCCCTAAAGAAATAGAAGAATTAGTAAGTACTTTAAAAGAATTAAAGTAACCTAATTCTTTTTTATGATATAATACGATTACTTAAGGAGGATAAATAATGAATCCAGAAATATTTAGTATTGGAAATTTTAGTATAAGATGGTATTCTGTTTTAATATTAGTTGGAATAGTAATTGGTTTTATCTTAGCTTTAAGAGAAGGTAAGAAGTTTAATTTACCAGAAGATTTTATTTTTAATTTAGGTTTTTGGGTAGTTGTCTTTGGAATTATAGGTGCTCGATTATATTATGTAATTTTTAATTTTAATTTATATAGGAATAATCTTATAGATATTATAAAAGTATGGAATGGTGGATTAGCTATTCATGGGGGAATAATTGCGGGACTTATTACTTTAATTATTTATAGTAAAATTAAAAAAGTTAATTTTTTAAGAGTAGCTGATATAGTTGTTCCTTCTTTGATACTTGCTCAAGCAATTGGTAGATGGGGTAATTTTTTTAATGGTGAAGCTCATGGACCAGTGACAACATTAGCTAATTTAGAAAATTTACATATTCCTTCTTTTATAATAGATGGGATGAATATAGATGGTATTTATTATCATCCAACCTTTTTATATGAATCTCTATGGTGTATATTAGGTTTTATTTTAATAATTATAATTAGAAAATATTATAAGTATTTGAAAAGTGGACAATTAACTTGTTTTTATATGATGTGGTATAGTATAGGAAGGTTTTTAATAGAGTCTTTAAGAACTGATTCTTTGATGCTTGGAGATTTTAAAGTGGCTCAGTTAGTTTCTCTATTGATGTTTATATTAGGTTTTATCTTTTTTGTTTATTTATGTTTTAATAAGTTAAAAAAAGATCAATATTATGATAAGAAAATGCTTAGAAAGGAATAAAATAATGTACGATTTAATTATTATTGGGATGGGACCTGCTGGAGTTAGTGCAGCAATATATGCTAAGAGAGCTGGATTAAAGTTATTATGTTTTGATAAAGCTATGGTTGGTGGTTATTTGAATTATATAGATAGAGTAGATAATTATGCTGGTTTATATGGTTCTAGTGGACCAGATATTGCCTTTAATTTTTTAGAAGCTATTAATAATTTGGATATTGAAGTTATTAATAAGGAAGTTTTATCTGTATTAGATGGAGATGTTAAGAAGGTTGTTACAAAAGATGGAGAATATTTGGCTAAAAATATTATAATAGCAACTGGTAGAATTCCTAAGAAAATAGGAATAGAAAATGAAGATAATTTACGTGGTCATGGTATTAGTAATTGTGCATTATGTGATGGGGCTTTTTATAGAAATAAAGAAGTTGCAGTACTTGGGGCAGGAGAGTCTGCTTTACAAGAAGCTTTGTATTTAGCAAATATTTGTAAAAAAGTATATATCATACATCGACGCGATAAGTTAAGTGTTATAGGATATAATGCTAGTAGAGTAAAAGAGACAGGTAATATAGAAATTTTATACGAAAAAGTAATTGCCAAATTAAAAGACAAAGATGGTATATTGGATGAAATTGTTTTTACTGATGATAGTAAACTTAAAGTATCAGCTTTGTTTGTTTATATTGGTTTTAAACCAATTACTAATTTTTTAAGTAATTTAGATATATTAACTAATGAGGGATATGTTTTAGTAAATCAGTCTTTTGAAACAAAAATAAAAGGTATTTATGCAATTGGTGATACAATAAAAAAAGATTTGTATCAAATAAGTGTAGCAGTTGGGGAAGGAGCAGTTG
Source organism: uncultured Bacilli bacterium (assembly GCA_944332265.1). Classification (GTDB taxonomy): domain Bacteria; phylum Bacillota_I; class Bacilli_A; order RF39; family UBA660; genus Coprovivens. The sequence continues at coordinate 11,992 of CALVJQ010000014.1, read as the reverse complement.
TTGCTAATAAAATAATTAATTCTATATTAGAATAATTGCTTGACATGATTAGCTTTTGCTATGTATACTTGTTTTATAATAGTATCGTTTATAATAGAAGAAAAGGGGTTATAATATGATATTAAAAGCAGTAGAACTTAATGTTTTTCCGAATAAAGATGGTTATGGTGTAGATGGTAGATTTTATTATAATGCCTTAGATATAAAAGCACTAAAAAAAGATAAAGATGTATTAGGAATTAATAATCATATAATTGAAGACGCTTGTAATTTAACTAAGATGATTAATCCAGCTTTTTCTAATAATGGTGTTGTTGTATATGATAATTTAATTGATTTATTTAGTTATACCTTAAATGAAGATAATAATAATCAAATGATTGTTGGTTTAAAAGAGATGAATATAGAAGTTTTAAAATTATTTTTAGAACAGTTAATTGATGTTATTTCAAAAGAAGATGTTAATATTGATTTTTATTTAACAATAAAAGGTAAAGTAAATCAGATATGTGCTAATGGTAAAATAATAGATTGTTTAGAATATGAAAAAATCTTAAAAGAAGTGGAAAAGTTTAATAAAAATAATGAAGATTTTGAAATAGAATTACCAAAGAGAGATGTAAAGAAACAAAATAATAATAATATTATGGATGTTATTAGGCAATTAAAAGAAAAGATAAAAGTTAAAGAAAAAATATTAGAAGATTTAAATAAACAGATTGTTGAGATTGAATCTTTGCTTGAAGAAAGCGAGTTTTTAGATAGACAAATAATTGATAGTAAGAAGCAACTAGAAGATATTGGTTCTATAGATATTGAAGATTTGCTTTAAAGGAGAGTGAAGTGATGTTAATTAAAATAGATGGACCTTCTTCAATTGAAGACGAAAAACAAAATAAAGCAATTGTTAATTTAAAAGAAAGAATTAATAAGAAAAAGAATGAACTTGATTCTTTGAATAAACAAATTGATGAATATAATAGTTTACAAGAAGAATTAAGTAATTTAGAAGTAGAAATAGCTGATGCTAAAAAATATTTAGATGAATTAATTAAAAGAATAGGATAAAAAATGCAAGGATATCTTGCTTTTTTTTTGAATTGTGATAAATTATTGGTGGTGAGAAAAATGATTGATAGTCCTTTGATACTAGCTTATATGGGTGATACTATATATGAGCAATATGTTAGGGAAAATTTAATTCGTAGGGGAATTTCAAAAATTGGCGAGTTACAACAACGTAGTTTAGATTATGTAAGTGCTAGGAGTCAACGAAGACACTTGGAAAGAATGGAAGAATGTAAATTTTTAACGGAAGATGAATTGGCGATAATTAAATGGGGGCGTAATGCTAAAGGTCCTAAAAAGAAACATACAGATATTGTAACTTATCGTTTAGCAACGGGGTTGGAAACTTTAATTGGCAAACTTTATTTTGAACATAATAATGAACGTATTAAAGAGATAATGGAATTTATATTAGGAGAGTAAAATGAAAGTATTTGGTAAAAATGTTTTTAATGAATTACGTGATAATGTTAAAACTATTAAAAAAGTTTATTTAGCTAATAATTTTAATGATAAAGATATTATTAATTTTATTAAAGATAATAAAATTAGTTATTCTTTTATGGATATAAAAAAAATGGATGGAATGGTTGAAGGAAGACATCAAGGAATTATTATTGTTGTTGATGATTTTGAATATATTGATTTTCATACAATGCTAAATGATAAAGTAGTTGTAATGTTAGATCATTTGGAAGACCCACATAACTTTGGAGCTATTATAAGAACATGTGAAGCGGCTGGTATAAAATCGATTATTATTCCTAAGGATAGAAGTGTTTCTGTTACAGCAACAGTTATGAAAACCAGTGCTGGGGCATTAGAGCATGTGAATATTGCAATGGTTAATAACTTAGTTAATGTAATAAATGAATTTAAAGATAATGGATATTTTGTATATGCAGCAGATATGGATGGAGAAAATTATAAAAATGTGTCTTTTGCTGATAAAGTTTTATTAATTATAGGTAGTGAAGGTAATGGAGTAGGTAGATTGGTTAAGAAGAATTGTGATCAAATATTAGCTATTCCTCAATATGGTCATGTAAATAGTTTAAATGCTTCAGTTGCGGCAGCTATTTTGATTTATGGAATTGTAAATAAGTAGGTTTAGTAATGGATTATAATGAAGTTAATGATAATGAATTAATTAATATGATTCATGAATCTTCAGATGAAGCAAAAGATTATTTATTTATGAAATATCAATATATTATTAATATTGAAATGAAAAAATATATGAGAATAGCTAATTTATTGGGTTATGATTATCATGATTTATATCAAGAAGCTTTAGTTGGTTTTAGTGATGCTTTAAATAGTTATCGTGATGATAAAAATTGTTCTTTAGCTAGTTTTATTACTTTATGTGTTGATAGAAGATTACAAGTAGCAATAAAAAAAGCTGGGCGATTAAAAAACCAGTTATTAAATGACTCTTTAAGTTTGGAACATATATATAGTTCTTATACGGCACCATTAAAAGATTTATTATCTGATAATAAAGAAAATGATCCTTTGGAAAATATTGTAAAAGAAGAAGAAAAAGAAGAATTAGTCACAAATATTAAGAAATCTTTATCAGATAATGAATATGAAGTATATTCATTAATGATTAATGGTTTAAAGTATGATGAAATTGCTACTTTATTAGGTAAAGATTTAAAACAAGTTGATAATGCTATGCAAAGAATAAAGAATAAGATAAAAAAAATAATTGAAAAGGGCTAAAAACTGATGTTTTTACTCTTTTTTTCTTGCTTTTTAGTATTATAGTGTGGTATATTCTTGTTGAACACATAAAGGTGTTTTTTTTAAATACAAAAAAAGAGGTGGATTTATGGCGAGAAAGAAGACTATAAAAGATGCTTTGGTTGAAGAAAAAGTAAAAACTAAAAAAGAAGAAAAAGATAAAGAAGAAAAAGATATTGATGTAGTTGAAGATATCGATGAAGACTTTGATATAGATGATGATTATATAGATGATGTAAAAGAAGATAAAAAAGATAATAAAGAAAAAGAAAGTAAAAAGAAAGAAAAAGAAAAGAAAGACGGCTATTTTAAACAGGTAAGTAAGGAACTTAAAAAAGTTGTATGGCCTAGTGTTGGAGATATATTTAAATATTCATTAGCTGTTATAATATTTTGTGTATTATTATGTTTATTCTTTGTAGGAATAGATTTAATAGCATCACTTATAAAGGGGTTGTTCTAAGATGGAAAAAGAATGGTATGTAGTTAATACTTATAGTGGACATGAATCTAAAGTTAAAGAAAAATTAGAATCAAGAGCTGTATCAATGGGAATGCAAGATCATATTTTCCGTGTTATTATTCCAGAAACAACAGAAGTTGAGGTTAAAGATGGAGTAAAAAAAGAAAAGGTTAAGAAAATGTTTCCCGGATATGTTTTAGTTGAAATGATTATGTCTGATGAAGCTTGGTATATTGTTCGTAATACTCCTGGAGTTACAGGATTTATTGGTTCTTCTGGTCATAAGGCTAAACCAACACCATTAATGCCACAAGAAATAGATCGTATTTTAGCAACAATGGGAATGAGTAGAGTAAACATTGAATCAGAGATGAATGTTGGTTCTAAGGTTACAATTGTTGATGGCCCATTTAAGGGAATGAATGGTGTAGTTGATAGTATCGATGCTGAAAATAATCGTTTAAATGTATTAATAGATTTATTTGGTCAAGAAACACCCGTTGAAGTTGAGTTATTTCAAGTTAATAAATTACAATAAAATGACATTTAATGTCATTTTTTTTGACTTTTAAAATATGAATATGTATAATACTTCACTAATGACATGAGGGATAAAATGAAAGAAGTTTATGAGGATATTAAGGAAGCTATTATGTTTTTAAATAAGGAGAAAAATAGTGGACATTCATTTAATAAGTATAGTACATCTTTTCTTTTTACAACAGAAAATCAAGAAGGGATTAGTAAAATCTTAGATTATAAAGATAAAAATGTTTGGTCAGTAGCAGCTAGTGGAGATCAGTATTTAGCTTCGATTTATTATGGAGCAAGGAAGGTAGATTTATTTGATATAAATAGGTTTGCGTATTATATTACTTATTTAAAAATAGGGGCTATAATGACTCTTGATTATAATGAATTTTTAAATTTTTTTGTACCAGTACATAATTATAATATTGAAAAAAGTTTTTGGGACTATGATATTTTGTTAAAAGTTTTAAAGGTATTACCTGCTGATGTAGCTTTATTTTGGAAAGAAGTTATTTTTTATATAACTAATATGGGAAAACAATTTGGAAATTTTGTAGCACCTAATAATTTTTATAATAGTTTGATGATTGTAGTTAGAGGAATGCCTTTTTATAATATGAGAAATGAGTATTTAATTTTAAAATCGAAGTTGTTAAAAATGGAGTTTCCATCTTTTAAAGAAGTTGATATTGCTAATATAAAAAGTGAAATTGATGTAAAGTATGATATTTTGTATCTTTCGAATATTATAGAGTGTATGGTTAGGAATGAGTTAGAACGCAGTTATTTTATGAATTTAAGTTTGGAAGATGAGATTGAAAAAGAAAAATATAAATTAGTAATGGAACAAGTTAGGCATTTATTAAATAAAAAAGGTCAAATATTATTAGGTTATCGAACGAATACAAGGATAGAAGAAGCTACTGATTTTTTATATCATAATGATGCTTTAGAAGTTAGAGCAATTTCTTCAAAAGTATTACCATATGATGAACTTGGATTTGAAGCCAGTGATGTGGATTTAGTTTTGACTTATAAAATGAGATAAACACTTTTATTTTAGGCTTGCAATTGTATTAATTGTATGATAGTATCTTAGGTGCAATTATATATTTTTATATATAATTAGCTTAAGTGGGAGGGAATAAGCGGATTGCCTTTGACCACTTTCGCGAAAAAAATTTTTTAGGAGGTGTTTTTCGTGGCAAAAGAAGCCGTAAAGAAAATTAAACTTGAAATTCCAGCAGGTAAGGCAACTCCAGCACCACCAGTTGGTACTGTATTGGGTCCTGCAGGTGTTAATTTACAAGAGTTCTGTACTAAATTTAATGATGCAACAAGAGATAAAATGGGAGATGTTATTCCTGTAGTTATTACAATATATGAAGATAGAACTTTTGACTTTGTTCTTAAATCTGCTCCAGCTGGATTCTTAATTAAAAAGGTTGCTAAAATTCAAAAAGGAAGCGCTAAAGGTGCTAATGAAGTTGTAGCAACAATCACAATTGATGATTTAAGACAAATTGCTGAAACTAAATTGGCAGATTTAAATGCTTATGATGTTGAATCAGCAATGAAAATTATCGAAGGTACTGCTAGAAACATGGGTGTTGCAGTTAAAGGCTTGAATGATCAAGAATTAGCTGAACAACAAAAAGAAGCTGAAGCTGAAGAAAAAGAAGAAGCTAAGAGAGAAGCAGAATTAGCTAAATTAGAAGCTGAAGTTAATGAAGCTCATGAAGTAGAAGTAATCGGAGAAAAAGATACTACTGAAGAAGAAAACGAATAATTAATTATTTTTAAATAAAAAATCCGCTAATAAACCACAATTAGGAGGTAAAAAATGAGAAAGTTAGGTAAAAAGTATGTGGAAGCTTCTAAAAAAGTAGATAAGAGTACTCTTTATACTAAAGAAGAAGCAATTAAATTAGTTAAAGAAACTTCTATAACTTCTTTTGATAGTACTGTAGAAGTAGCTTTAAATTTAAATCTTGATACTAAAAAAGCCGATCAACAATTAAGAGGATCTATGGTATTACCTAATGGAACTGGTAAAACTAGAAGAGTATTAGTTATCGCTAAAGGTGAGGCTGCTGAAGCTGCTAGAGCTGCAGGTGCTGATTATGTTGGAGATACTGATATGATTGATAAGATTCAAAATGAAAACTGGTTCGATTATGATGTTATCGTAGCTGCTCCTGATATGATGGCTCAATTAGGAAAGATAGGACGTGTTTTAGGACCTAAGGGATTAATGCCTAATCCTAAGACTGGTACAGTAACTATGGATACAGGTAAAGCTGTTTCTGATATTAAAAAAGGAATGGTTGAATATAAAACTGATTCATATGGAAATGTACATACTGTAATAGGAAAAGTTTCTTTTGATGATAATAAGTTATTAGAAAACTTAAATTATGTTGTTAGTACTATTGCTAAAGCAAAACCTAGTGTAGTAAAAGGTAAATATATTAATAACATATCTATTTCTAGTACAATGGGTCCTGGAATTAAAATTGATCAAAATTCTTTTGACATTTAGTTGTTATTAGAATATAATATGATTGTTAGAAAAAGCGAATCTCCGAAGACAGCAAGTACAAAAGTAAATCTTGCCGAGGAAAGTCTTAAATTTAACATTTATTTTAATGTGTTTTAAGCTTTCCGGTGAGGGAAGCTTTTTAAATATCCTAAAAGGAGGGAAATAATGGCAAGTGCAAAGATTTTAGAAAACAAAAAGAAGATTGTTGAAGAAATCAAAAACAACTTAGAAAATAGTGAATCTGTTATTATTTTTACTTATCAAGGTTTAACTGTTTCTGATTTAAGCGATTTAAGAAGAGAACTTAGAAAAGTAGATAGTGAAGTAAAAATATATAAAAATACACTATTAAAAAGAGCTGTTGATGATTTGAATATCAACTTAGATGGTTTCTTGGAAGGACCAAATGCTGTATTATTTGGTAAAGACTTATTAGAGCCAATTAAAGTTATATCTAATTTCGTTAAGGATCATGACAAAGCTAATATAACTGTTGGAGTTATTAGTGGTTCTCCTGTAGATTTAGAGGTTATTAATGAATATGCATCTATTCCATCAAGAGATGGCTTATTAACTATGTTAGCTGGTGGAATGATTCAATATGTTAGAGATTTAGCTATTGGACTTAATTTGTATGCAGAACAATTAGAAAAATAATTTAAATAAAGAAAGGAAAATGAAAGATGGCAAAATTAACTAAAGATGAATTTATAAGTGCTTTAAAAGAAATGACTATTCTTGAAGTTAAAGAATTAGTTGACGCAATGAAGGAAGAATTTGGAGTAGATCCAAGTGCTGTAGCTGTAGCTGCTGCTCCTGCTGCAGGTGCTGCTCAAGAAGATAATTCTACTAAAACAGTAGTATTAAAAGAAGCTGGAGCTACTAAGATGCAAGTTATTAAATTATTAAAAGAAATAACTGGTCTTGGATTAGTTGAAGCTAAAGGTTTAGCTGATAATGGTGGAAATGTTAAAGAAAATGTTTCTGCTAAAGAAGCTGAAGAAATTAAAGCACAATTAGAAGAAGCTGGCGCAACTGTTGAGTTAGTTTAATAAAAAGTGACATTGTCACTTTTTTTTTGATATAATGCAGTATAGAAAAATAGGATATTTTGTATTATAATTATATCAAGCGAAAGTGGGGATAGGCATGAAACTCAATAATAATGGCTTTGGATTGCGTGATATGATTATTTATACAAGTGTGTTATTGCTTTTCTTACTATTTGCTGTTTATTCTATAGATTCATTACATAAAACAATTGAAGAGGATCATTTAGAGTATAATGAAAAACATCAAGAGTTAATAGAGAAAGCGAAAGAAGAAAATAAAAAGGAAGAAGAAACGGAAAAGAAAACTGTAGATTATAACTATTACTCTAATTTAGAAGATTTGTTTAAAAGAGCAACTATGAATTATATAAATGATTATAATTTTGATTTGACAGTTGATATTGAAAAAGTTAGTTCTGATACTTTAATTGGTTTAGGATATATTAGTGGCTTTAAAGATCAGTTTGGAAATGAAACTTGTACAGGTTATAGTAATGTTTATCAAGATGAGAATTTAGAGTATGTAATAAAATCGTATATTAGTTGTAGTAATTATATGACTGAAGGATATTAAGGAGTGATATTATGGAAAAGAAAAATGTGAAGAAAAGAAGTTTTGGAAGCAAAGTAAAAAGGAGTTTAAAACGTTTAATAAGGAAAATAGTTTTATTTTTTAAAAATTTATATAAAAAGTTTATGGACTTGCCAAAGAAAGTTAGAATGATATTGGGTGTATGGACGATTGTAGTAGTTTTAATTGTTGTAGTAATTATAGCTGGTTCAGTAAATAATAATTTTTTAAACAAATATAAAAGTATTGAAAAGGTAGTAAATGAAGCTGCTTTACAGTATGTAAAGGATAATAAGATATATCCAATGGAATCTAATAAGTTAAAGTTGGATATTAACGCTTTAGTTGATAATGGATATTTAACTAAAAAGGATATAAATGACAATACTTGTGAAGGTTTTTCAGTAATTTATGCTAAAGGTGATGTTACAATTGAGGATGAACTTAATGCTGAATTTAATATAAATACTTATATAAATTGTGATAAGTATACTACAGAAGGATATAATGATTATAAATAGTAATAATTATTTCTTTTTGTTGTTGACATTAAGGAAGTTAAATGGTATATTATTTATGCATTTTAAATTGTGGTTCTATCTAGGTAGAACTTAATTTAATAAGATATTGGATACACCAGGATGTGTGTATATGAGAGGAGGACATATATGACAACTATTAATCAATTAGTTAGAAAAAACAGAAAAGACAAAACTAAAAAAAGTAAGAGTCCTGTTTTAAATGTAGGTTTTAACAGTAAAGAAAGAAAATCAACTGTTCAAAATAGTCCACAAAAAAGAGGAGTATGTACAAAAGTTGGAACTCGTACACCAAAAAAACCTAACTCTGCATTACGTAAATATGCTCGTGTTAGATTGTCAAATGGTAGAGAAGTTGATACTTACATTCCAGGAGAAGGACATAATTTACAAGAACATAGTGTTGTTTTAGTACGTGGTGGTCGTGTTAAAGACTTAATCGGTGTTCGTTATCATATTATTCGTGGTACATTGGATACTCAAGGAGTTAATAACAGAAAACAAAGCCGTAGTAAATATGGTACTAAGAAACCTAAAGATAGTAAATAAGACTTTTTTAAATAAATAAAGGAAGGAGATATAAATATGCGTAAGAGACGTGCTGTTAAAAGAGACGTATTACCAGATCCTATATATAATTCAAAGGTTGTTACTAAGTTAATTAACCAAATTATGAAAGATGGTAAAAAAGGTACTGCTGAAAGAATCTTATACGAAGCTTTTGACATGGTAAAAGAAAAAACTGGTAGTGAACCAATGGAAGTTTATGAAAAAGCTCTTGAAAATATAAAACCACTTTTAGAAGTTAAATCTAGAAGAGTTGGTGGTTCTAATGTTCAAGTTCCTATTGAAGTTTCTGATGAAAGAAGCCAAGCTTTAGCATTACGTTGGTTAGTTAATTATGCTAAGACTAGAAATGGTAAAGGTATGGCTGTTAATTTAGCTAATGAAATAATTGATGCAGCAAATGGAGTAGGCGGAGCTGTTAAAAAACGTGAAGATACTCATAAAATGGCTGAAGCTAATAAAGCATTTGCTCATTATAGATGGTAGGAGTTTGAAGATATGGCAAGAGATGTTTCAATAGATAAAATACGTAATATTGGTATTATGGCACATATAGATGCTGGTAAAACTACTTTTACAGAAAGAGTTTTATTCCATACTGGTATTACACATAAAATAGGTGAGACACATGATGGTGAATCACAAATGGACTGGATGGAACAAGAAAAAGAACGTGGTATAACTATTACTAGTGCTGCTACTACTGCACATTGGAAAGGTTACCGTTTGAATATAATTGATACTCCAGGACACGTAGACTTCACAATTGAAGTTCAAAGATCATTAAGAGTTCTTGATGGATCTATTTGTTTATTAGATGGTAATGCTGGTGTTGAACCACAATCTGAAACTGTTTGGCGTCAAGCTACAGAATATAAAGTTCCAAGAATGATATTTGTTAATAAAATGGATAAGATTGGTGCTGATTTTGAATTTAGTCTTGATACAATTGGTAAGAGATTAGGGGTAAATTATGCACCTATTCAATGGCCTATTGGTGCTGAATCAGAATTTAATGGAATTGTTGATTTAATTACACAAAAAGCTTATCATTTTGATAGAACTGATGAACATGAAAATTATACTGAAATTGAAATTCCAGATAATTTGAAAGATTTAGTTGCTACTAAAAGAGTAGAATTAATTGAAAAAGCAGTTGAATTCGATGATGCTTTAATGGAAAAATACCTTGAAGGTGAAGAATTAACTGTTGATGAAATAAAAAGTGCTATTAGAAAAGGTGTTTTAAAAGCTGAATTCTTCCCTGTATTATGTGGAAGTGCATTATCAAATACAGGTGTTAAGTTAGCTTTAGATGCTGTAATAGATTACATGCCTGCTCCAACTGATGTTGAAGCTATTGAATGTACAGATAAGAATGGTAATTTAGTTAAACGTCATCCAAGTGATAATGAGCCATTTACAGCAATGGCATTTAAAATAATGACTGATCCATTTGTTGGTAGATTGGCTTTCTTTAGAGTTTATTCTGGACATTTAACTAGTGGTTCTTATATTTATAATAGTACTAAAGATGTTAAGGAAAGAGTTGGACGTATTTTACAAATGCATGCTAATCAAAGAAAAGAAATTTCTGAAGTTTATACTGGTGAAATTGCTGCTTTGGTTGGTTTAAAAAATACTACTACTGCTGATACTTTATGTGATGAGAAAAATCCAGTTATCATGAATGGTATGGAATTCCCAGAACCTGTTATTGATGAAGCTGTAGAACCTAAATCTAAAGCTGATCAAGATAAATTAGGAGTTGCTCTACAAAAATTAGCAGAAGAAGATCCAACATTTAAATATAGAACTGATCCTGAAACTGGTCAAACAGTTATTAGTGGTATGGGTGAGTTACACTTAGAAGTATTAGTTAGACGTATGAAAGATGAATTTAACGTTGAAACTAATATCGGTAGACCACAAGTTGCTTATCGTGAAACATTAACACAAACTGGTGAATGTGAAGGTAAGTATATTAAACAATCTGGTGGTCGTGGACAATATGGTCATGTATGGATTCGTTTTGAACCTAATAAAGATAAAGGCTATGAATTTGTTGATGCTATTGTTGGTGGTGTTGTTCCACGTGAATATATTCCTGTTACTGATAAAGGATTACAAGAAGCTATGGCTGGTGGAATTTTAGCAGGATATCCAATGGTAGATATTAAAGCAACATTATTTGATGGATCATATCATGATGTTGACTCATCTGAAATGGCGTTTAAAATTGCTGCTAGTATGGCTTTAAAAGAAGCTTTGAAAAAATGTAAACCTGTTCTTCTTGAACCTATTATGAAAGTAGAAGTAGTTGTTCCAGAAGAATATATGGGTAATGTTATGGGAGATTTAACTAGTAGACGTGGACGTCCACTAGGACAAGAATCTCGTGGAAATGCTCTTAAGATTGAAGCAATGGTTCCATTATCAGAAATGTTTGGTTATGCTACTACATTGCGTTCAAATTCTCAAGGACGTGGTAACTTTACAATGACAATGGATCATTATGAAGAAGTTCCAAAATCTATTGCTGATGAGATTATAAAGAAAAACAGCGCTCAATAAAAATAATACTTGAAAATATTTCAAGCATTAGATAAAATATGTATGTATATATAAAAGGAGGAGAAATATAATGGCAAAAGAAAAATTTGACCGTTCAAAAGCACACGTTAATATTGGTACTATTGGACACGTTGACCATGGTAAAACAACTTTAACTGCTGCTATCACAAAATATTTTGGTAAGTTCGTTGATTATGCAGATATCGACAAAGCTCCAGAAGAAAGAGAAAGAGGTATTACTATTAATACTGCTCACGTTGAGTATGAAACTGAAACTCGTCACTATGCGCACGTTGACTGCCCAGGACATGCTGACTATGTTAAAAACATGAT
>CALVJQ010000013.1 GCA_944332265.1 uncultured Bacilli bacterium | reverse complement strand
AGAAACTATTTTAAAATAGTTTCCATATCCTCCTTATAAGGCAATCCTTTTTCACCATAATAATCTTTAATAAATTGTTCTCTATATTCTAATAATCTATCTTCTTTAATTGCTTCTCTTAACTCTTCAGTTAAAGAAATCAAATACCTTATATTATGAATAGACAATAATCTTGCTCCTAAAGTCTCATTAGCTACAATCAAATGCCTAATATAAGCTTTACTAAATTTATTACGACAAGTATAGCAATCACATTCTAAAGATAAAGGCGAAAAATCTTCTTTGTATTTAGCATTCTTAATATTTATCTTTCCATATTTTGTTAATACATGACCATGTCTAGCTAATCTTGTTGGACTAACACAATCGAATATATCTACCCCACGACAAACATTCTCAACAATATCAATTGGGTCACCTACTCCCATTAAATAACGAACTTTATCTTTGGGTAAATATTTAGTTGAAAAACGCACCATTTTATACATTGTCGGTTTATCTTCCCCAACTGATGTTCCACCAATCGAATAGCCATCAAAACCAATCTTTGTAAGTTCAGATACACAAAGCTTTCTTAAATCCTCATACTCTCCTCCTTGAACAATCCCAAATAAAGATTGTCGTGGATTATTAAAGACATCTTTCCCTCTTTTAGCCCAACGAATAGTTCTTAATACACTTTGTTTAACGTAATCATAACTAGCAGGCCATCCAATACATTCATCAAAACTCATCGCAATATCGCTATCTAACTTATTTTGAATTTCTATCGACTTTTCTGGAGTCAAAAATAAATTATCTCCATTAAGATGATTCTTAAAGTGAACTCCATCTTCTGTAATATCTTTTGGTCGAGCCAAACTAAATACCTGAAATCCTCCACTATCAGTTAAAATTGGTCCATCCCAATTCATAAATTGATGTAACCCTCCAGCTTTATTAACGATATCTTCTCCCGGTCTTAACCATAAATGATAAGTATTAGCTAATATAATCCCTGCTTTATTATCCTTTAACTCATCAGGAGATAAAGTTTTAACTGTAGCTTCCGTCCCAACTGGCATAAACATAGGAGTCTCAAAAGTCCCATAATTAGTTTCAATTGTTCCTAATCTAGCATGTGTCTTCTTTTCCTCATGTAATAAATTATATTTAATTTTCATCAAATCCCTCACTTACAACATCATAAATTATAACATATATATAAGAAACTTGCATTTTAAAAAAATATAAGTATAATAACAAATACCAAAGAGGGGGAAAAATAATGTATCAATTATCAATAACTGATTTAGAAAGAAAATTCTTTGAAAGAAGTCGTGACTTTAAAAATTATCAAAACATTGACTTAAATCGTAAAAAAGAAATAGAAACTGATGCTCAAATATTTAAAAATAATTATTTATCTAGAAAAAATTACCTAGATGAAAATATTGGTTTATATCGTCAAGCTCTATTATACTTAACAGAACCAAAAACATCATTTAAATATAAAACATTTGATGAAAAAGTACTTTTTTTAATTACTACAGTTGATCCTAATTTAGAAATATTTAATGCTTTTTTACGATATGATATTCCTTCATTAGATGATATCAACCAAATGGCTGAAGAAGAACAAGAAAAAGAAATTACAAAAAGAAATACTAATATAGCAGATTTTATCGAAACAATACGCCGTAAAGTCGGCATCAGTAATCATCGCTTATTAAGATTCGAATCTATTCTAAGTCGCCGTTTTACCAAAGAATTTAAAAATAACATCAAGAAAAATTATTTAAATACTATTCTTGAATATGCAGCTAATGTAAAAGACTTTAGTACTATTACGGATGAAGACTTCGCTAAAATAACTCTTATTGCTAGTTATTATTTAGCTAAAGTAAATTATGAAACAACACCAAATACAACCGCTTATAATATTATAAGTTTAAAAAGACGTCTTCAATTAAATACATTAGCCGAACAACTAGCTTTCTTTATTAATATTACTGACCCAGAACTTAATATTTTAAGAATATATGAAGAAGAATCAAGAATTCCTATTATTAAAAAAAGAGCAACTGAAGAAATAGGATATTATAATGATGATATACGTCGTTTAGAACAAGATTACCAAAAAAGATTCTTTCCTGATAAAAAAGTTAGTGCTTGGTCAAAATAAAAGATACCACAAGGTATCTTTTATTTTTTCTTTACTTTCTGTTTACGATAAACACCAACTACCATGCTATAAGATCCAATAGCTAAAATGCATAAAGTAACTAAAGATCCAGTAGCTAAGAAGATTTTCTCTGATAACATATCTAAAAAAGTTCCAATATCATAAAAAGAAATATTAGGATAATTATTTAAATTAATTTCATATACATCTAATAAATCCTCTTGCATAGGTAATTCATTTCCAAATATATCTTTAGTATATAAATAACTTACATCGCAATGATTTGCATGATTACTAGCCCCAGTATCAGTACATACATTAGTAACTTGAATTAAATCAGGAATATAACCTACTTCCTCATCTTTCTTAGTTTCTACTTCTTGTAATTCATCAAGTTTAATTCCCGGGTCATTATGTTCATCTGCTGAATACTGAGGTCCTCCAGCTTCCCAAATTAAATAACCAGCATCTTTTAATAATATTCCGTGTTTCTCTTCCATATTATTACTTATACTACGCAAAGTAGATTGATTACCATATATTCCAAATTTAGTAAAACCATACTCCTTACCTACTTCTTCAAATATTTGTAATAAACCATAATAATCATTATAACTATAATAAATTTCAAAATCTAAAAACATAGGTATCTTACTATAATCTATATTCATTCCTTTTAAATCATTCATCAATTTATTCAAATAATTAGTTAATCGATTTCTAAATACTTCCATATTCATATCTTTAGATACACAAAAATACAAACCTAAGTCAATATTATTATTTAAAGTATTTTTTATCATATTAGGAGCTTCATCAATATATTCTCCTTCATTATCAAGATAATTAACAGGGTCTCTAGCCACTTCAACAATTACATATTCTGAAGTTTCTTTTATTCTATTCCAATCTAAATTAACTTGATAATCAGAAATATCTATACCTCTAGCAATAGCATAATTATACTGAACTTCATCTTTTAATGTATCATAAGTAACATACATATTTGGAATCTTAATAATATCTCCTACTTCTAATTCTTTACCCAAATTAGAATTATAATTCTTTAAATCTTCAACAGATAAACCATATTTTAAAGCTAATGAAGCATAAGTATCTCCACTACAAACTTTATATAAAGAACTATAAACTAATTTAGAAGCATTATTTAAATCACTATTATTAATTACTAAAGATAAATCACTAGAAGCTGTAATATTACCAGATAAATCTTGCATAATAGTTGTAGTTCCATTATACTTACGCTCACCACTATCCATAACTAAAAAACAATCATAAGAAGTAATATCAAAAATATAATTATTAAAATCATTTAAAATAGAATCATTACCATATAAACCTAAAAACATCTTACTACGTGATGCTTTATCAATAAAAGCTTGAACTAACGCTCCCTTTTGGGCATTATTAAGTTTATCATTAGTCATTATATTATTAATATTACAATATATAGGTAAATCTATTTTATATTCTTTAATTACTGATTGTAAAAAATCTACATCTTTATATATATCACTTAAAGTACTAGCATTAGTATCCAAAACTAAACTTACAGAAATACTAGCATCATTACATTTCTTTAACTTAGCACGTAAAAGCGATATATCTTGAAAATCTTTATTACTAATATGTAAAACAACAAAATCATTAGAATAAACTTTATTATTATAAATAACACTAATATCATCATAACCAACTTCATTTTCCAAAGTAGAACTAACTCCATAAGTAACTAAATGATCACTACGTTCTAAATAAGCCCCAGTTGCCCTTGCAACACCTGTACCAATAAAGAAAGTTAAAATAAAAGCAGTTATTTTCTTACTTTTACGACAAACTTTAGCTAAAGTATGACTAAATATCTTCCTAATTCTTGTTTCCATAAGTATCCCCCCTTTTTCATATATTAGAATATCTTAACATATAAAAAGAAAAGAGGTCAAATCTATCTTCTTAGTCTTTATTAAGATCATTTGTAATAAACATCGCATCACCAAAAGAAAAGAATCGATATTTTTCTCTAACAGCTTCTTTATAAGAAGCTAAAATATGTTCTCTTCCAGCTAAAGCAGAAACTAACATAACTAAAGTACTCTTTGGTAAATGAAAATTAGTAATTAAACAATCTATCGCTTTAAATTCATATCCTGGATAAATAAATATCTCTGTATTACCACTTGTAGCTATAAACTTTCCATTATTAGTAGAAGCAACTGCTTCTAAAGTTCTAGTACTAGTTGTTCCAACTGCTACAATACGACGTCCTTCTTCTTTAGCTTTATTCAAAATATTAGCAGTATCATCATTCATAACATAAAATTCACTATGCATATGATGATCCAATATATTATTAACCTCTACAGGTCTAAAAGTACCTAAACCAACATGCAAAGTAACATAAGTAATAATAATTCCTTTATCTTCAATTTTCTTTAATAATTCTTTAGTAAAATGTAAACCTGCAGTTGGTGCAGCTGCACTTCCTATATTTTTCGCATAAACTGTTTGATACCTTGATTGATCTTCTAACTTTTCATGGATATAAGGAGGTAAAGGCATCGTTCCTAATCTATCTAATATTTCCATTAAAATACCATTATATAACAATTTAACATGAGTTAATCCCTCATCATACTTAGAAACAACTTTCCCTTTTAACTCGCCATTTCCAAAAGTAACAATAGTCCCAATTTTTAATCTTTTAGCTGGTTTAGATAAACACTCCCATACATCATTACCCAAATCTTTAAGTAACAATAACTCAATAACAGCACCTGTTTCTTCTTTAACCCCAATTAATCTAGCTGGAATAACCTTAGTATCATTTAAAACTAAGACATCTCCTTTATGCAAATAATCTATAATAGACGTAAAATGTTCATGAACAATTTCACCACTATACTTATCTAAAACTAATAATCTAGAAGAACTACGATCCTTTAGCGGTGTTTGAGCAATTAACTCTTTAGGTAATTCATAATCAAATAATTCTATATCCATAAAATCATCTCCAATACCTCTACAATTATAATTAATAATAGCTAAAAAGTCCAATAAAAAAAGAATAACAATTGTTATTCTCCTAAAGACAATTTAAACTTATCAAATATAGGTGATAATAATCCTAAAACAAGTATAACTATATATACACCAATATCCATATTTAAAATGTTAACTGAAATCGCACATAATACACCAACTAATAAAGCATAAATAATTCGTCCACTACGTATTACTGGTGTAGCTGTCGATAAAGAAGCAACATATATTAAAGCAAATAATAAACCACTATTAAAAGTATTTACTAAAATATCATTAAAACTTAATCCTCCAACAAAATACATTATAATACTAACTATTGCATAACCTATAAAAGCAACAATTGGAATATCCTTTTTATAATAAGAATTAAATAATAAAATAATATAACCAATAAGAGCACATAAAGAACTAGTTACACCAATAGCTCCTATACCATTCCCAATAAATAACATAGCTGGATCAGTTACTTGACTACTTAAACTAGCTTCATATAAATTAGCATAATTTAAATTATTCATTAAAGTCATAACTCCAAATAATATTCCTTTAAATAATGCAATTTGATTAATTGCCAATTTACTATCGATAAACTTTAGTAAGACATCTAAAACAATAATTAAAGGAATAGTTAACCATAAATAATCATTTGGTGCACAAACTAAATAGCATAAAACATTTACATAAGGAACAATTGAATTAACTACACTATTAGTATCTTCCTCTTTCTTAGTTCCCATATAATAATAAGTTTCAAACACATAACTTAAAATAATAATTACTATCGGAATAATTAAATATTGTAAAGCCAACAACAAAGATATAAAATCATGTTGATATACAACAATTCCATTTTTATAAAAGCCAAAAATAATTAAAGGAAGAACACTTAATATATATAATAAATTAATTCCTAATATCTTATTTTTCTTAAAAAAACCCTTTTCCATTCTATTTCTCCTTACTAATTAAATTAATATTAGCTGGACAGACATAATTACATAATCCACATCTTATACAAGCTGAATCAAGTTTCTTAGCCAAAGGATTAATCCCTACTGGACATATATCTACACATTTACCACATTTAATACACTTAGATGGAAGAATATCTTCCTTAGGAAAGATAAAGACTGATTTAATATTATCTGTTACAATAAGTGAATCTAAATTATCACATTTTACTTTACGCATAAAATTATTTAAATAAATATCTTTATCAATAAAATCTACCTTAATAGTTTCCTTAATCATTTCTCCGACATTAGCACCATACTTAGTCTTAATAACATAGGCTTTATTAGGATCTCCCAAATTAACAGTAATATATCTTTCTGATACAGGTAAACCATTTTTTATTGCATAAAATATTTTATATAAAGCAAAAGTATCTAAAAATAATATATCATCATACTTATATTCCTTAAAAAACTTCTTAACTACTAATTGATTAGTATTAAAAGGGAAAACATCTTCTATAACTTTTAAATTAATATCAGAATAATTTCTAATAACTTTCTTAACAGCATTAACGTTATTATCATCATATTTATTAAGTAATAAATAAGCATCTATATTAAATCTCTTAGATATTAAACTAATAGTATCCAATAAAATAGACACATTATCCTGAAACAAATAATTATTATTAAATTGATAAGGCTCAACATCCATAGCATTGACAATCAATAAACGACTATTACCTTTTAATTTGTTTACAATAAGTTTATTCTCATAATCAATTCCCAAAGATTCACATCTTTTAATAATTTCTTCTTTCTTAACTTCATCTATCTTACTAACTGCTTCTTCACTAACAAAAGAAGAATCAGACTTATCATTAATTACTTTAATAATTCCATCTTTTAACTCTACAGTCCCAGATATCGTCGCATAAGTCTTTATTCCACTAGTAGATTCTTTAATAAGTTGATTAATATATAAATAATCCCCATCTTTTACATATATAGTATCTCCCTCACGAACATATATTTCCGTATCAAGAGGAGACAAATAATCAAGTCTTTCAATATCCAATCTTTTTTCATCATTATTAAACTTATAAGTTAGTTTCAACTAAAACACCACATTTCTATTCTTTTTCATATTTACTCTCTAAGTATTTTTTTAATTCTTCTGCCACATTACGTGGTAGTATTTCTTCTAATTCTTCTAATGGCGCATCTTTAATTTTCGCTATACTACCAAATTTCTTTATTAATTGTTTCTTTCTAGCTGGACCTATACCTTCAATATCATCTAAAACACTACTAATACTTCCTTTACTTCTAAGTGTTCTATGATAATTAATTGTGAATCTATGTACCTCATCTTGCATCCTTGTTAGATAATGAAATACATTACTCATTCTATCTATATTAATAACACTTAAATCAGAAGAAATCAAGTCATTAGTTCTATGTTTATCATTTTTTTTAAGTCCTACAACTTTAATTTGCAAATTTAATAAATCCATAATATCAAGTGCAGCTCTTATTTGATTCTCTCCCCCATCAACAATAATTAAATCTGGTAACATACTTCTTTCAACTAATGCTCTTTGATAACGACGATATAATATCTCTTTCATCGTATTATAATCATCATTAACATCTAATGAAACTTTATACTTTCGATACTCATTTTTAGCTGGTTTACCATCAATAAAAACAACCATTCCAGATACAGCAAAACTCCCAAATAAATTTGAATTATCAAAAACATCTATTCGATATATAGAATCCATATTTAATAATTTAGCTAATTCTTCGTTAGCTTTACTAGTACGCTCTTCGTTTTTTATTATTTCTTCAAATTTATTATTCAAATTTAACTTAGCATTATCATAAGCCATTTTAAGTAAATCTTTTTTTATTCCTTTTTGTGGACAAAGTATATTACTTTGAATAAAATTACTAATATTATTAATACTTATTTGTTCAGGGACAAGTATTTCTTTTGGTACTTCATTTCGTGAATAAAATTGAATAATAAAATTTTCTACTTCATCTAAAATATCTAAATGTAATGGATAAATAACATTCTTATGATTTAACAATTTACCATTACGTATAAACAATATTTCAATTGATATATACCCATTATTTACATAATAGGAAATAACATCACGATTAATAAAATCATGTAATTCAACTTTTTGTTTTGCTAAAACGACATCAATGTATTCTAATTCTTTTTTTAAATCAAGAGCCATTTCATAATTAAGACTTTCACTATATTTCTTAATTTTATCCATTATCTTATTTCTTAATATTTCATCATTTCCTCTTAAAAAAGATAAAATTTCATTTTCCATATCTTTAATTTTCTCTTGATCAATCTTTTTACTACAATATCCTAAACATTCTCCTATATGATAATATAAACAAACCTCTTTTGGTTTACCTTCACATTTCTTTAACGGATATAAACGATTCAACAAATTAACTATTTTTCGAGCAGCAAAGGCATTTGGATATGGTCCAAATAACTTCTTCCCATCTTTCTTTCTAATATTTAAATATCTCGAAACTTTTAATCGTGGATAAGGTTCTTTAATATATTCAATATAAGGATAACTTTTATCATCTGTAAGCATTATATTGTATTTAGGATTAAACTCTTTAATTAAATTAATTTCAATAATAAAGGCTTCTAACTCTGATGAAGCAACAATATATTGAAAATCATCAATTAAACTTACCATCTTAGCCGTTTTTCCCGTATGTACACGATTAAAATATGAAGATAATCTTTTATTTAAATCTTTAGCTTTTCCTACATATATTATTGTTCCATTCTTATCTTTCATTTGATAAGAACCAGGTTTATGAGGAACTAAAGATAACTTATCTTTAAATTTCATCATAATCCCCCTTATTAACTAAATAATTATATAAGCCTACACAACCTTCATATATTAAATCAAATGCTTTATCAAAATCACCCGTATACCAAGGATCATCTATTTCTCTTAAATTATCAGTATATTCTAATAATAAATGAACTTTATTATTAATATCATCCCCAACAATTCTTAAAACATCTTCTTTATTTCTATTTTCCATAACTATTATTAAATCATATAATTTATAATCTTCTTTTTTCAATAAAGTTGCACGATGATTTTCACAAGTGATACCTTTTTCTTTTAACTTATCCTTGGCTTGTGGATATATATCATTACCTATTTCTTCCATACTAGTGGCTCTTGATACACAACTAAGCATATATCTTTTATTATTTTTATAAATAATATCTTTAAAAATCATCTCTGCCATAGGACTTCTACATATATTTCCATAACATACAAATAGAATATTATACATATTATCACCTTACAATATTATATCATAAAACATATATATTTTTATGTAGTATCAATCAAAAAATAAAAAAAACTGTACTTGAAATACAGTTTTATTTTTTTAACGATTTCTCAGTATCAGTATAAGAAGTTATTGTACCATGAACCATTTTTGTAAACAATTCAGAAGATACTGGTTTATTTAAATCATCATTTTCATTATTTAATAAATAATCAATATAGTTAAATTCTCTATTATTATCATATTTTTTACTATTTCTAAACTTTCTTTTAAAGAAAGTAATTTTTCTTTTTCATTCATCATAGTGTAACTCCTTCACTCTTCTTCATTTCTCGTAGTTCTTCAATAAATTCTTCCATACTGAATATAGCATCGTCACGACGTTTCAATATCATATTTAAAATTTCATCTACTCGATACTTATCAAACCTGTTGCATAATCTCTAAAAATATTTTTATAATCTTCATCATTAATATATTTATCTACAAAAGAAAAATATTCATTATGTATTTTTTCCCTACGCTGAAGGAATGCTGAAAAATCATCAGCAAAATCATCAATATCCAAATCGAACTTCTTAAATATATCAGCTATTTTTTCGCCTTCAAACATACTTAAAAACTTTTTTACATCTTCTTGCATAAATCTCAACACCTTATCTTCGATAATTATAACACAAGTTAAACGATATAAAAACAATATATGTTATAATATTTCTACGAGGTGAACTTATGAAATTATTAAAAGAATCTATAATTGAAATAAAAAAATCCAAATTTATTGGATTATGTTATGAAATCTCCTCACCAGAAGAAGCTAAAAATATTATTGAATCGTTAAAAAAAGAACATAAAAAAGCTCGTCATATTCCCTATGCTTATAAAATAAATAACACAGCCAAAAAAAGTGATGATAAAGAACCATCTAATACTGCAGGTCTTCCTATTTATAACATCTTAGAAAGAAAAGAATTAAATAATCATTTAATTGCTGTTATTCGTTATTTTGGAGGAATAAAACTAGGAGCTGGTGGCTTAATTAGAGCTTATAGTGAAGCTGCTAACGAAGCATCTAAAAATATTTAAACCAAAAGAAAAATACTATATCTTTAATCGATATAGTATTTTTCATACCATAACATCCCTTATGTCCTTTCTTGGTCTAGCCTTAGGGAACTGATCTGGTAGACCCACACCTACACATGAAACAGTTTCATAAGGGACATTTAGAATCTCCTTAATTTCATTACTTATTAGGTTAGTATTACCTATCCAGATAGTACCTAAACCCATATCTGTATACGCGAGTATCATGTTTTCAATACAAGCACCTATAGAGATAATATCCATATCACGATCCTCAGCGACATCGTTATCGATAAAAACCATTATTACATGGGGAACGTTCCTAATAATCCCAGCCGTATGCGGACCGGTATGCCCGGGAATGTCTCTAGTCTTGTCTTCTAATACTTGGGCAATAGAATTTTTCTCAGATGTACTCAGAATTTTAAACTTCCAAGGTTGTCTATTGTGGGCACTTGGAGCCTTTACACCGGCAAGAATACCTTTCATCAAGGTCTCTTCCTCTAATATGATACTCTTGTATTTGCGTATACTTCTACGAGATTCAATCACATCACTGAGTAACATATTCTATCACCATCTTAATAATATCATAAAATAAAGTATTTGCAAATATTTTTTTATAACCAAACATAAATTTGACCTAAAAATATATCTATGCTAGAATGAACTATGTAAAAAAGGGGGTAAAAATAATGCCAAAAATTATAAGAATTGCAAACGTTGATTTTAATGCAAACTTTTTTAATTCTTACATGCGCAATATATTTGGTGAATCTTTTGCACACAGCAGTTTATCATTTGAAAAAGTATTTAATGAAGGGAAAAAATATACTCAACAATTAAATGAATTTGCAAACGAAGAAAATTCAACATATTCATATATCCTAAATAATGGCAATGAAGAAGAACTTAAATTATTAGAACAACGCTACAACGAAGTAGCCCAAGCTCTTCATCATTTTGGGATGCCTACAAGACAAGAACAAAGCGCTATAGACGATAATGAAACGCCAACTATTGAAAGCTTTTACCCATACTTTCAAGGTGCTATAAGACCATATAGAAATAAAGTAGAACTTGAACAAGCTAGAAAATCAGGAAAACTTACAGGCGCCTCATATGAAGAAGAAACTTTATACGACCGTGTCCTTCTTCTTTATCAAATAATAACTAAAAAAGTAATTGCTGATAATGAAGCAAGAAATCTAAAAAAAGGAAATAATGAAGCATTTGCATATGCTCTTACCCTAGATGAATTAACAATTCCAGAAATAATAAAAATAAATAGCTTAGTAAACAACGAAACAGGATTATCAACAGGATTCAAAAGAATAGATAATTGTATTATTGGAAGTACTTTTAGTACATGTCCTAAAGAATTGGTGCCAAACAAAATTCAAGAATTACTTTATATATATAACAATGAATGGGCTAAAGAAATTCCTTCATTCATAGAAGGAATAAATACTGAAGAAGAAAAAATAAATCATCTAAAAGCAATTTGTGAGCGCGAAGCAAAATTTCATATTCAATTTGAAAGAATCCATCCATTCGAAGACGGAAATGGCCGAACAGGACGTATTATTTTAAATAGGAACCTAATTGCTAATAAATTAGCTCCTATATTAATAACTCCAGAAATGCATGACATATATATAAAATGTATTGCAGAATACGACTATAAAACTTTAGGTGACTTCATATACCTATTATCAAGCGTTACATTAACAGAAATGATATCTGCTTATCGTAAAGCCAAAGGAATAGATCCAGACGAACTAGGTTTAAGCGAGCAACTAAAAACTCCAAAGAATACAAAAACACTAGTTTTAGGCTTGAGAGAACCAAATAAAAAATATACAACCGCTCCCAAAAAATAATAAAAAGTTTAGGAACCCCTAAACTTTTTATTTCATTAATTCACGAATATCATCTGCAGGCATATAACCCATACTTTGTTTAACTTTCTCTCCATTATTAAATACAATTAATGTAGGAATACTCATAATTCCATACTTCATTGCAATACTAGGACATTTATCAGTATCTACCTTTAATATATTATACTCACTAGCTAATTCTTCTAAAATAGGAGCTAACATCTTACATGGACCACACCATTCTGCATAAAAATCTACCAACCACTTACCATTTTTAATCTCTTTATCAAAGTCTACTTCATTATTCAATATTTTTAACATAATCAATCTCTCCTTCATAATCGACTTTTATTTTACCATTATCTATTAATATTTGTAAATTATCTTCTGTTATAACTTTATACTTTAATAAAATATCAATAGTCTTTTGATTAAATTCATCCTTATCCTTAGTATCCTCATACTCTAAAGCTAAAGAAGTAATTTCATCTAAAGAATTCAAAGTATCACCAAAAGCTTGATTTAAAACTGGTAAAGAACCAATATCTGTTGCAAGAGAATCCTTCATCCTATATCCAAATAAATTACAACCAAATCTAAAGAAAAATAACACAAAATACAAAATTACTAAAGCTTTTATAAATCCAACAATCGCTCCTAAGATTTTTCCCGGTATACCTAACATAAAAATCAAAGATAATAAACGATCAACTAAACCTGTTAATTTAGCTATTATCTTAATAACTACCATTAAAACAATAAATACTAAAATAAAAGCAATTAATTCATATATTATAATATTTAAAGCTGAAACCCCTTTAAATAAGCCTCCCAACTTAAAAAAAGGTAAATGAGTATACATTAATACTGACAAAGGATTTTTTAATATATATGCTCCTATAATAGCTAAAATAAAACCTAAAAAACGAATACTACTTTCTAAAAAGCCTTTCTTATAACCTGCAATTATTTCTAATAAAATATATAAAATAATAACTATATTAACAATCGCCACTACTGGATCATTAAAATTTAATGAAAATAATACCATTTAAAAATCACCTACTCTATACTAATTATATTATAATAAAGATGATTTTGGAATAAAAATATGATAATATTAAAAAGAGGTGAACTTATGAAAAACACTTTTAAACCTGTAACAATAGTTTTTAAAGTTAGCGATAATATAAAAGAATTAATGATAAAACACTATTATGATCGTCGCTGCGAAAAAACTCCACCATATGCTATTTTTCAAGTAAAAGATTTCGATTGTGTAACTACGCTTTACGAATCAGGAAAAGTTATGTTTCAAGGTATAGGAGCTGATATTGAAGCATCTTATTGGATTGAACAAGAACGAATTATAAATAATCGTAATATTGATTCAACCCCTACTAAGGAAAAAAAAGAAAAAAATAACGAAAAAAAAATCTTCATCAATGAATCAACTGTAGGATCAGACGAAGTTGGTACTGGTGACTATTTCGGTCCCCTTGTTGTAACAGCTTCTTATGTCTCAAAAGAAGATATAACTTTTATGCAAGAACTTAAAGCCCGTGATTCTAAAAAACTAACAGATGAAAAAATAATTGAAATAGCTCCAGCTATTATAAAAAGAATCCCTCATACAACAATTATTTTAACTAACGAAGAATATAATAGCTATCATACAAGTGAATTTAATATGAATAAAGTAAAAGCTATTCTTCATAATAAATGTCTTTTATCTGTTATAAAAAAAGAAAATATCACTAATACTAAAATAGTTGTTGATCAGTTTGAAAACCCTAAAGCCTATTATGCTCATTTAGCTAATACTAAAGAAAGAGTAACAAATATAACCTTCTTAACTAAAGCTGAAGACCAATGTATGAGTGTTGCTGCATCTTCTATTATTAGTCGTTATATCTTTTTAAAAGAAATGAAAAAATTATCAAATCGTTTCAATATAGAAATTCCCCTAGGAGCATCTTCTTTAGTTGATGAAGTAGGAGCTACTCTTGTAAAAAAATACGGTCAAAATATATTAAATGAAATAGCTAAATTAAATTTTAAAAATACAAATAAAATCTTAGAAAAAATAAAAAAATAAAAAGTTTCATCAAAGAAACTTTTTTATTTACATATTTTCATAATAATCATTTCTAAAGCTAATCGATTACTAATTTTCCCTGTCTTAATTTTATAATCCATATCACAAATATCTACTAAGTATTCTTCTAATTCCCTTTCTTTATAAGAATAACTATTATTAATTAATTTATCTATCATAAAATCATAATTTATTCCCAACAGTTTCATCATTTCACTTTTATTCTTATTACTTATCATTTTCTTAACTAATAAAGTATTTCTAATCTCTTTAGCCAACATACTTAGTAACATAATTGGTTCAACTTTTTGTAACATTAAGTCATCAAAAATTTTAAAAGATTCTTTCATTTTTTTATTCATTATTGAATCTATAAATTTAAAATTATTATCTTCAATAACTCGACTTGTAATATTTAAGACATCACTATTTTTAACATTACAGCCTCTCCCATAATATAATTTAATTTTATCAACTTCATTCATCACTAAATCATAATTATTAGAGCAACTACTTATAATCGAATATATAATAGAACTATCACATTTATAACCATCTTCTTTAAAAGACTTATCTACTCTACTCATAATATCTTTAGCTTTTAAATCATCTATTTGAATTAAATGATATTTTTCTTTTATTATTTTACATATTTTCTTTTTACTATCTATTTTTCCATTAATAGTAAATATAAGAACCGTATTATAATTAGGATCTTCTAAATAACTAAGTAATCTAGTATCTTTACGTGAAACTTTATCTTCTTCATCACTTTTTTTTCGACTACTTCCAAATATTGTAGCATTTTTAACTACAATATATTTTTTTTCATCAAATAAAGAAAAATAAAGAGCTTCATCTAATACTTCATCTATCGTTATAGCATTTAAATCAAACGTACTATATATATTATTTTTAACTATTTTTTTTATTTCATCTTCCATTAAACGATAACTAGAAGAACTTATTAAATATATATTATCCATATATATCACCTATATCAATTATATCATAAACCAAAAGAAAGAAGATACCTTCTTTCAATCTATCTAAACATTAGCTAATGATACTATATAATATGAATAATTATTAATAAAGTACCTAATTTAAAATATTCTCTTTTTCATTTTGTTTTAATTCTTCTTCAATTTTCTTTTTTAAATTATTTAAATAATCAATAAGACCAATTGGTTTATCAATATTATAGCCTTGTTTTTTAGCATAAGAAAACCAATAAGGAGATTTCAATATTTTATCGTATTCCATATCTAATACATCCAAGATATTATTAATCCCTTGAATAGCAATTCTCGGTGTTAATTCTGCCATCTTTTCAAAATGTTTAATTATTCGATAAACATAAGAATATACTTTTTCAAGATTTAAATATTTATCAAGTAAATTATTTGCAATCCTATAACCACTTCTAAGAGAATAAATCATTTCAATCACATCTAAAACACTTGTTATATTATCATAACAACACTCAAATTCTTGCATTTTATCATCAATTCTTTTAATACTATCTATTAAACACTTTTCACAATCAACCAATACAATCGGTATATTAAAATTATCAGCTGCTCTAATACTTTCTAGCCATATTTTATCATCACTAAAATAATCATCTTTTTTAAAATAAACTATATAATCAGGTAGTATTTTTTCTAATTTACCATTATTATTTCTTCTTCGTACTCGATATACTTCATTATTAGTAAGTCTTGTATTTTTTATTAACTCATCAGGTACTCTAAATTCCACATCAGCAATCAATTTATCACTATAATAAGGATTAGTAACATTAACATCTCCATAAATATTTCCTGTTCCTAAATCATTAGCACTTAATAAAGCCAAATCATTAGCTTGAAAAGAAGCAAAACCAAATACACAATGTTTAATTGATATTTTCATATTAAGACTATTTATAATTGAATTACACATATAATCAACACTTACTCTTGGTCTTAACCAATCATCTTTATAATTAATAGGTCTATCCAAATCACTTCCAACACCATAAGAATATATAGCCATCATAAAATTAACCCCAGCATCATAAAGAGGAATACTTTTTTTATTATAATTAATACTCGTTAAATAATTTTCTTCCTTTATATTATATAGACATTTATTATAAATATTAGCAAAACTATTACGTAATCTAGAATCAATATTATTTAGAAAATTATAATCATCACATAATTCTTTAATAGTCCCTTTTCCTTCAATAATATCTTTAATATCTAACAAAAAACTTTTTTCAATTGTATCATTTAGTTTAATTACATCTTTGCCATATCTCTTATAATAATTATATGCTTTATCATAAGAAATTCCATATTTTACCAATAAAATACTATTTGGATCATTTGTATTACTTATTTCTCTTAATTTTAAATTCCTTATATTATCAATATTTTTTAAATCTTCTAAACTATCAATATGAAAATAATTTTGTGAATTATTAGTTAAAAACAATAAACTCGAAATTAATTCTAAAAGAACTCCTTCTCTTTTTATATCATTAACTAACTTTCTATAACAACCATTTTCTAAAAAATGAATAAAATTAGCAGCTAAAGGAATCCAATCTTGATTTAAACTTTTAGCATAATTAATAATATTACTTAAAACAATAAGTTCATTATCTCCTAAAGTCATTATTTTTTCTTGAACTTTTTTATTAATAACACAATATTCTAAAACATCTAAAGGAAGATATTTTATTCTTAAAGGATTGATAAAACCATCTACTAAAGAGCTTTCTACATAACTATTATTATCTATTAAATATTTTAAAACTTCTTCCGCATTCATAATATCAACTCCATTA
The DNA here is from genome assembly GCA_944332265.1 of uncultured Bacilli bacterium. Lineage (GTDB taxonomy): Bacteria > Bacillota_I > Bacilli_A > RF39 > UBA660 > Coprovivens. Next base: position 21,719 of record CALVJQ010000013.1, on the reverse strand, counting down.
TATTTCTAATATAACATATTTTATGGTTCAAACAAATTAATATTTACTTTATTATTTTTTATCTGTAACTTAATAGTCCCATTTTCATCTGTTCTATATATTTTACTATCTCTTAATATATCTAGTACTTCTTCATTAGGATGACCATATCTATTATTTCTTCCTACACTTACTAAACTATATTTAGGATTAATCATATTAACAAATTCTTTACTACTACTTGTCTTTGAACCATGATGTCCAACCTTAAAAAAATCAATATTTTCTAAATTATAATTATCTAATATATATTTTTCTTTATCAATGCCTGCATCTCCCATAAATAAAAAATTATTATTATAAAAATTAAAATAAATAACATTAGAATTGTCATTTTCATTATCATAAATATCCGAATTTAAAAAATATATTTTATTTTTATTAATGTCTAATTCATTTATACAAGTATAATAATTAATTTTCTCTTGTTCTAATACCTCCATTAATTCTTTTTCTAAATCATTATATTCTCCACAATTAAATATCACTTTATTAATTTTAATATTATTAACTAAATATATTGCATCTCCCATATGATCATAATCTCCATGAGTCAAAATTAAATAATCAATTTTATTTATTCCTAAAGACCTAAGCAAAGATAAAGTTCCCTCACTTACATAACTCTTATCTCCCTCTAACTTTGTATCAAAACTTAATTTACCCCCTGTATCTATTAATATCACTTCCTTTAAATGAGGCGTAATTATTAAAGAAGAATCTCCTTGACCAACATCTAAATAATATACATATAAACTACTATCAAGATAAGGAATCATAAGATCAATAAATACTATTAAAAATAATAATATAAAATATTTAAATCTATTATATCTAAGTATAACTAATAACAAAATATAAAATAATAAAATCTCTCCTATATTAAAATCTAAATATAATTTAAAAAAATCAATATTATTTAAAAAAAGACTAATATTTTCCATTACTTTAATTAATAAAACTAATATTTTTTCTAAAAATGGTAATATAAAAGTAAGTAAACAAAAAGGATATAAAATAACACTTACAAAAGGGATATAAAACATATTATATATAATACTTAATATATTAATTTCATAAAAGCAAGCCAAAGTAATAGGTAAACTAAATAAAAAAGCTACCAAACTTAACTTAAAAGAACTATATATTATATTTTCACTTTTTATAAAATTACTTCCCCAAAAAATACCAAAAACAGTTATAACTGAGTATAAAAAACCAATATCATAAATTATTTTATAATTTAAAAAAATTAAAATAAAAACAGTTATAAATAATATCTTTAAAGTAGATAACTTAAAATTAAATATCTTATTAATACTAGCTATAATAAAAAAAGTAATAGCTCTTTTTATACTAGCAGGATACCCTACTATAAAACCATAACTAATTAAAACTATAATAACTATTAAATACTTTAACTTATTATTTACTTTCTTTAAACCTTTTAAAATTATCCCACTAAGTAAACTAACATGCATTCCTGATAAAGCAAATAAATGAGTAATTCCAATACTTTGATAAGATTCATATACCATATCATCTATTAAAGAATTATCACCTAATATAAAAGCCTTTAAATAGCCTGTTTTATCTATCTTTAAAATCCTCTTATTAATTTTATTCTTTAATTTATAAATAATATTATTAGATTCTTTAATTACTTTAATATTATCTATCTTTAATTGATAATATATCATCTTATTACTTAGATAACTCTTATAATTAAAATTATTAGGTATCGTATTATTATATGGTTTAATAAGTTCTCCTTCTACTAAAACATATGCCCCATATAATAAATCATCAAGTATATTTTCTTTTTCTTCTAGATTATCTAAGTATAAAGTTCCAACTAACATTTCTTCCCCATCAAAAGTAATACTAAGTCGGTTCCCTTTATCTACTACTTTATTAATTTGTAAATAAAATCTATTCTGTTTCTCACTATATATAGAACTATTTCTATTTAATAAAAAAGCTCCAATTATATATATAATTAAAAAAGCACTTAAAAAGACATAAAATAATTTATAATTTAATATTGTCTTTAATCTGGTTATAAGTAGATTCTCCTATTCCCGAAACATTCATTAAATCTTCTATCTTACTAAATTTACCATTCTTATTACGATAATCAATAATAGCTTGTGCTTTTACTTCACCAATTCCTGATAAAGTCATAAGTTCTTCTTTAGTTCCGTCATTAATCGACACTTTATTATCTACTACTTCATTACTATTACTTATATCTTTATTACTATCTGGATTAGTAACAATAATAGTTGCATCATCGCAATTAGTTAAGTCCTGATCTTTTACTTCACAAACATCTACCGGTTCTTTCATTTTCTTAACTTCTGATTCTGTATATATATTTATAACCATTTCATCAAGAATTTTTTTACTTAAATTTAAATACTTTGTAGAAGCATTTGTTTTTAATCCTCCAGCTAACTTAATTACATCATTTATGATACTATTACTATCTAATTCATAAACTCCCGGTTTTTTAATAGCACCTTTAATATCTACTTTAACTTTTTCTATAACTTCTTCCTTCTTTTCTGCAACCACTTCTTCTTTTACTTCATTTTCTAAAATAATATCATTATTATCTTCTTCTCTACTAAGTAAATAAACTTGATAACAATTAATACTCATTAACGAGAAAAAAACAAAAAATAATAAACCCCATTTTATATATTTAATTTTATCTTCATCTAAAAAATTCATCTAATCCCACCTTTCTTTATATATATACAATCTTCATCTATCATCTTCCTTTATAAAAATAAAAAAAAGTATCTAAAAAGATACTTTATAAATTTTCTATTTTCTTTCTTAACTTTCCATCTTTATTTTCAATATTAATTCTTTGAACAATAAAGAGAGCTACAACTACACAAAGATTATATGAACCACCATAACTTAAAAATGGTAAAGGAACTCCAGTTAAAGGAATTAAACCTAAAACACCTAATAAATTAATTAATATATGAGCAAGTAAATAAGCAAATATTCCATAAGCTAAAATACTATTACGTAAATTATCTGTCTCTTTAGCAATATTTAAAATTACAAAAAGCATCACAAAATAACCACAAACAACTAATATACCAACAATTAAACCCAATTCTTCACATATTATAGGAAATATAAAATCAGTATGTGATTCTGGTAAATATAAATATTTTTGCGTACTATTACCTAATCCAACACCCGTTAATCCTCCATTATGAATAGCAATATAACCATTACATACCTGATAACCAGTATCATCACTATATCTTTGACAAGGATTAGTAAAATTTAAAATACGACTTATTTGATAAGATTGTAAAATAGATTTCCCCAAAAATAATAAAAGCGAAACAATCAAAATAACACCAAAAATCCCTATTTTATATATCGTATGTTTATGTCTCTTAGCAATTGGTAAAGAAAAAAATATCAAAGCAGTAATCAAAAATATAATAAAAGCTCCTCCAAAATCCGGCTGCATAGCTATCAAAACAAAAATAGTTCCAGATATCAATAAGGGATAAATCATATTCCATAAAGTTATTTTCTTTCTAGAAGCTATTCGATGATAATAAACTGCTAAATAAACTATTAATATTAATTTAGCAAGTTCTGTTGGTTGAAAATTTAAAAAGCCAAACTCATACCAACTTTGTGCTCCACCAGCAATATGTCCAGCTGCAAATAAAAATATAAGTAATAGCAAAATAACAAACATTGCAATTTTACTAAAAAATCTATAAAATTTGGTCGGAATATGTATAATAACAAGTCCCGCAAAATAACCTAATACTAACCAAATTAATTGTCTAATAAAAAAATAATTAGTAGGTACTTGATATCTTAATACAGCAGCTACACTAGAAGCTGAAAAAATCATAAGTAACCCAAATGCAGAGTAAATAATCATTAATAATAATAAAACAAAATTTAAATTACTAAAAACTTTTTTCATTATTTTCACTCCTATTTTAATAATACCATATAAATAAAGAGTTAAAAAGTTAATTAAAAAAATTAACTATTTTTAATGTCAAAATTATACACCTTTTAATAAAATATACTAGATACATAAAGGAGGTTATTAAATGTATTACTATGGAAATAATGGTTACTATGGTAACTATAATGCAACTCCAACATGTGGCTATGTAGGATACACTAATGGTGGTGGTATTGGTGCTGCCATTTGGATTGTTCTATTTATTCTATTAGTTATAATAATCGGCGCAGGTTGGAATTGGAATAACAATTAAAAGGACAAAAAGTCCTTTTAATTTGTCTTTTTTTCAATTTTTTGATAAAATGTATTTCGTTGGTGATACATATGAATAAAAAGACACGTAAATTACCTAATATAACAATATTAGATGAAAAAAATAAAAAACTAAGAATGAAAAGCAAGGAAGTAACATTCCCATTATCAAACGAAGACAAAAAAAACATCAATGATATGTTAGAATACTTAGAAATGTCTCAAATCGAAGAATATCGTGAAAAATATGATCTACGTGCTGGTTGGGGCCTTTCTTATATTCAAATTGGCGTTCCTAAAAGAATCTTCGTATTAGCTCAAGAAATTGAAGAAGGAAAATTCAAAAGATATATCGTTATAAATCCCAAAATAAAAAGCGCATCAGAAGAAATGATTTATATTGGTGAAGGCGAAGGATGCTTAAGTATAAATCGTCCTACTTGTGGTATTGTCCCAAGACATGCTCGTATGACTATTGAAGCATATAACGAAAACGGCGAAAAATATGATATACGCGTTCGTGAAGAACTAGCAGTTGGCTTCCAACATGAAATGGATCATCTAGATGGTATTTTATTTACTGACCATATCGATCCTAAAAACCCATACAAAAATCAAGAAAAATATCGTTCTATCTAAAAAAGTTACCCTGAAAGGTAACTTTTTTTAATTTTCATTACTTACTTTATCTAAAACAGCATTAATTATCTTACGAACATTATCATCACTATATTTTTTAGCTAATTCAACCGCTTCATTAATTGCTACTATATTAGGAGTATCTTCCTCATATAATATTTCATATAACCCTATTCTTAAAATAGCAGCTCCTGTTTTATCTATTCTTTCAATCGACCAATCTTTCATATTTTGATTAGCTAACTCATTTAATTGATCCATATGCGTAATAACACCATAAACTAAGTTTCTAACAAATTCACTATCTATTTCTAAATTTTCCGAAATTAACTCTTCTATATTAAAATCAACCTTATTACTTTTCAAAATATCCATTTGATATAAAATAACCATTGCTTTTTCTCTTAATTCACTTCTAGTCTTTCCCATCTTAATGCACCTCACAGAAGAAATTATAACATAAACTTCAATATATTTAAATATAAATAATTTTAACTATTTTCAATAACTTTTCTTAAAGAATAAATATAATTAACAGAAAAATAACTACTATACTTACCTTGTAAAGATTTTAATATTTCTAAAAAAGATTTATTAGAAACATAAGCAACTTTTTCTATATCTTTTTGCGTAGCAACTTCTAAACAATATTCTCCATTAATATATTTATTCTTATCTAACATTACAATATAATCACTATTCTTATAAATAATAATATATTCTTTCATACTATCTTTTCTTTTAACTATCATACCAACATAATCAAAATTAATTTTATCTACTGAATCATCATTATCTAAAACCCCTATTTTCTTTCTTCTACTTTGTTTCTTTATTTTAGGTAATACTTTCTCTATATTATCTCTACTATCATCATTTGTTTTACTTTCATTCTTAGGTAAAATAACATTATTTAATATATTATCTAACTGCTTACCAAAAACAAAACCTATACGATGATAACAATCTTCTAATTCTCTACTTTGTAATAATGAATAATCAATATAACCTATATTATCTTGATAATGTATTTCTACTCCTTTTTTATTTACTAAAGGAAGTACCCATATATTATTTTCATCCTTATTATCTAAATATAAATATTTAACTCCTTCAGAAATAAAAATATCACCAGATAATAAAGGATATCTATCTAACTCTTTATTAACTTCTAATAATAATTTAGAACGACTAATTATTGCTTCTACACGACTCTTTACTTCTAATAATTCATTATTATCTATACTAAACATTTTTCTTTTTATTAAATGTTCTTTTAATCTCGCTGCATACTTATATAAAAAATAATAATTTTTATCTAATCCACTATCTTTCATTGATAAAGTATAATAATCATTTTCTTTTTCATTAGCTGGAAAAATACTAGTTCCATATAAAGCTAAATATTCACCATTAGAACCATTTATAATTAAATAAGCTCCTTCTCTATGACCAACAGGCAATTTCTTCTTATCACTATTTTTCTCATATCTTTTAGCATAAACTATATCTCCAACATTAAATTGACCTCTACTAATAAAATCTATTTTAAAATTATCATTATTACTTAAAATATCTATTAATCTTTCATTCATAAGAGTACCTCCTAAAATTAATATATCTATTATAGCATAAAAAAACTATTCTTCTAACTTTAAGAATAGTTTTTTTATCATTCTAGGCTCATTAAACTTAACTAAACCTTTCGTGATATCATAAAATTTATATAATTTATTTAATTCTTCTTCATTCTTTGCATATTTTTCCAAAAAAGAACGACTAACTTTACCTTTTAAATAAAAAGGATGTAATAACTTATCATTTGGTTTAAAACCAGGAATAATAACTTTATACCAAGCTCCAATACCTTCTATATATTCATAAATCATTCCTGGTATCTCATAATCCGAATAATAACGTTCCAAAGTTTTTAAAAAAGTTAAATCAAATTCCATTAAATCACTATTTTTATCTTTTCTTGTATCTTTTATAATCGTATCTTTAAAATTATTAGTTTCTATAATAACTACTTCTGTATTCTTTTTAAAAACTTTTATAATAACTCGTTCTTCTTTTATAATATGATTTTTTAATAAAGATGCATACACATTAAAATGTAACAGATCAGTAATTCCATAAAAATAATTTTTATTATACATCTTTTTTTGATAACTCCTTAAGTTCATATAACAGATTAATTGCTTCCATTGGTGTACATTTTAAAGGATCAATTTCTTTTAATCGATCTAAAACAGGACTATTAACTATATTATCAAATTGAAATGATACTTGAGTTCCTGTATTTACTGGTGCATCTTTATCATTATCTTCATAATATTTTAATATTTCATTTGCTCTATCAAGTAGACTTTTTGGCATTCCCGCTAATTTAGCTACATGAATACCATAACTTTTATCAACTGCTCCATCTTTTACCTTATGTAAAAACGTTACATTTCCATCTTTTTCATATGCTTCAACATGAATATTTTTTATTCCCTCTAAATGATCTAAAGCCGTAAGTTCATGATAATGAGTACTAAATAAAGTCTTACATTTAATTGTTTTATTTACATATTCTAAAATTGCTTGTGCTAAACTCATTCCATCATAAGTTGCTGTTCCACGACCTAATTCATCAAATAATATTAATGAATCACTTGTAGCATTAACTAAAGCATTTTTAGCTTCCATCATTTCTACCATAAAAGTAGATTCCCCAGAAACTAAATCATCAGAAGCCCCAATTCTTGTAAATATTTTATCAAAAATAGGTAATTTAGCTACTTTAGCAGGTACAAAAGATCCAATCTGAGCCAAAATTATTATTATTGCTAATTGGCGCATATAAGTCGATTTACCACTCATATTAGGTCCAGTAATAAGTAAGGTATTAACCTCTTCACTCATAAAGCAATCATTAGCAACATATTCACTTTTAGATACCTTCTCAACTACTGGATGACGTCCCTCAACAATTTCAATTCTTCGTTCATCTAGAATTTCTGGACGAACAAAACCATATAAATCAGCACAAGTAGCCAAACTAATAATAGCATCTAAAGCTGCTAAATCACGAGCAATCGCCTTAAGATTAAATATTTCTTTTTTAATCTCCTCTTTAATAGCCATAAATAAATTATATTCTAGTTCAATTATTTTTTCTTCAGCATTTAATATTAAAGCTTCTTTTTCCTTTAATAACGGACTAATAAATCTTTCACAATTGGTTAAGGTTTGTCTTCTCTCATATCCATATTCATCTTTTACTTGATTTAAAGCCCCTTTGCTAATCTCAATATAATAACCAAAAACTTTAGTATAACCGACTTTTAAAGTCTTTATTCCTGTCCTCTCTCTTTCTTGTTCTTCTAAACTAGCAATAAACTCTTTTCCTCCACTACGAATTTCTTTTAATTCATCTAATTCTTTATTATATCCATCTTTTATTAAATAACCTTCTTTAAGTCCTATAGGTGGAGTCTCATAAATTCCTTTTTCCAATAAATCATATAATCGACTTTCATCTTTTAATATAATATTAAATCCTAATTTATTAATCTTCTCTTGAATACTAGGTAATATCCCAATACTTCTTTTAATTTGTAAAACATCACGAGCATTTAAATTACCACAAATAGTCTTTCCGCATAATCTTTCTAAATCATAAACATTATCTAACATCTCTGCTAATTCTTCTTTTATAATAAATTCATTTCTTAATTTATCAATCATATCATATCGTTCTAAAATCATCTTTTTATCTTTTAAAGGATTAGCTAACCAATTCTTTAAACATCTACTTCCCATAGCTGTCTTTGTCTTATCAAGTAACCATATTAAACTATAAGTTCTCTCTTTTAATCTTAATGTTTCAAATAATTCCAAATTTCGAACAGTATGAACATCCATCTCTAAATATTCATCAGGATGTACTATTTCAACTTGATTTATATGGTCTACACTTTTTAATTGTTTAACAACTAAATAAAATAATAAATGCTTAATACCTAAAATATATCTCATTTCTTTAATATCTTTATATAAATATTCATAACTATTTTCTAAATATTCACTACTTATACTAACTTCTATATTATAAGATTCTTTAAGTAAATTAACTAATTCACTATCATCACTATTTAATAATATTACTTCTTTTAAATTAAGACTTAAGATAGTATTAATTAACTTATCTTTATCTTTAGGTATATCCATTATATATAAAGAACCAGTAGATATATCACTATATGTAATTGTATATAAATTAGTAAAATCTAATACACTTCCTATATAGTTATTATCATAATCTTTAAGCATTTCATAATCTACAACAGTCCCTTTACTAATAACCTGAACTACTCCTCTTTTAACCATTCCTTTAGCTGTTTTAGGGTCTTCTAATTGCTCACATATAGCAATTTTATACCCTTTATTTACTAATTTTTCTATATAAGGTCTAACACTATGAAAAGGAACTCCACACATTGGAATTCTCTCTTCTAATCCACCATTCTTACTAGTTAAAGTTAATTCACATTCTCTACTACATAAAATACCATCTTCAAAAAACAATTCATAAAAATCTCCTAAACGATAAAATAATAATTCTTCAGGATATTGATCTTTAATTTCCATATATTGTTTCATACCTGGACTTAATTTACTTCTATCTACTTCGCTTCTTTTCATCTTTACATCACGTTCCTTATTATAACAAATTTCAAATAAAAAAAGAAGAATTAATCTTCTTCTAAAATATAAGGATCATTTACTTTCCCACTACCTACTAAATTTCCTTTTATATTAATAACTGGTCTTACTACTAATTGGGTATTTAAAGGTACTAAAGTAATCTTACCATCTTGATAAGCATAAGCTTTATCATCACCATTAGTATTCATTAAATACATTCCTATTCCAACATTTAACTCCTTACTAACATCTTCACTAATAAGAGCCATTTCATTAACACTTAATGTTCCAACATATCTATTAGAATAACCACTAAAATTAATAAAATTATCTCCAATTTCTAAAACTTCAAATATATCATAAGGATTCTCTACAACATAACTTGAATTAGCAAAATTCTGCATATACCAAGTATTTAAAGTACTTTCTAAAGAACTACCAACATAAGAAGAATTATTTCCATATATAGAAGACAATATATTATCATCTAACATAAGACGATAAGTTCCATCTCCATTTATTCTAACAATTCTAAATAACATATTATTTAATCTTACATAATTATTATCAGCATCTAACTTATAATAATAAGATTCTCCTAGTTCATCACTAGTCTTACTTAAATTCTCATATTCTAAACTTTTTACTTGATCATCCATAAAAGCTAAAACACAATTAGTATTTTGATTAATATAAGGAGAAGATAACGTATTAGTTAAAGGATCATAATTTAAATTACCAGTACTACATTCTATAGAGCCAAAAGAATTATCACTTGTAATCGTTGTTGCAAAAGCTCCTTCTTTAACATATCTTTTATAAGAAGAATCTTTTCCATTAATAATTTCTACATTTATTAAAAATTCACTTTTAGCTTCATCAGTTAATTTTAAAGAAAAAGTAGCACCTAATAAAGCTAAACAAGAACAACCTATTATTAATAAAGGAACATACATATTACTTAATATACTACGATTAAAAGCTTGTTTTTTACTTTTTTTTAAATTATCTAATTCTTTTTCTGGATTAAATTTCTTCATAATTATACTCTCCTATATCATATTAATTATAAAATATCATTAAGAAAAAATCAATCTATATAAATTTTAAAAAAATAAAACTAATAATTATTAGTTTTATACACTAAAAGTAATTAAAACAGCAATTACTAATAAAAATAAAATTAATAAAATTCTCTCTCTTGTTTTTATATTCATAAAATATCTCCCAACATACGTTTAATATTTTAAAGGAAATAATTATATATATCAATAAATATACTAAAAAAATAAAACTCCTTGACGTCAAGGAGTTAATCTTTTTTAATAAACAACTTACTAGCTTTATTAATTACCATCTTTGGTACAATTCTTAAACTAGGAAGCTCATGAACACTATTAAATTTATCTACTAAAGTAATAATAAATCCTTCTTTATATCTTGGAGGTATTATATTTAAAGGAAACATATGCCTCTTTATTGAATTAGTTATTTTCTTATTTTCTAATTGCGGAAAATATTTAACATAATTTAAAGAAGCATCTTTAGCATGTGTAAATCCATGCATTTTATAAAATGGTTTTTTCTCCTTCATTAAAGTTGCATATTTTCCATTCTCCAATTCCTCAATTTCTGGAGTACTAATCCATGCTTGACTATAAAAATCATGTAATAAACCAGCAATAGCACATATTCTTTCATCTGCATGAGCAATTCTTGCAAATTCATAAGAACGAAAAGATACTAAAATAGAATGATCCCAAACACTCATATTATGATGATGCATAAAGATTTTCCTTTTTTGAAATTCATCACTTAACAATATTTCTTCAACTATTAACATCCAATCATCAAATAAAGGATGCAAAACAATCGAAGAATCAATATACTTAATTAAATTAGTATCATAGTAATTCATTTACAATCCCTCCAAATAATCAATAGCATCTTTTAGTGTTTTAACTTTCACTATTTCTAAATCATAGCCTTTCTCTTCTTTTATTTTAATAGCTTCTTCATAATTGCCCTCAGGTACAAAAAACACATCAGCATGAGCCTTATAAGCCCCCATAACCTTATACTTAACTCCACCAATTTCTCCAACACTACCATCTAAAGATATAGTTCCTGTTCCAACAATCTTCTTTCCTTGTGTTAAATCTTGATTAGTTAAAGCATTATAAACCATCAATGACATCATTAACCCCCCACTTGGGCCACTTTCTGAAGACTTTGAAGAAATTTCCACCTTTTTATCACTATCTAAATCAAATATTGTAATTGCAGAGATTCCAATTAATTTCTTATTATCATCTTCATATACAATTCCATATGTCTCTACTTCCTTATCATCTCTTAATACTGTAAAAGACACTTTATTCCCAATTTCTTCATTATCTATTATATCAGGTATTTCATCAATACTCAAAATTTCCTTACCATTACACTTTATTATATTATCTCCAACTTGAATACCAGTATCAGCTTTCTCATCAATATAAACAACATAATTCACTTTATTAGCTATCTCATAATTAATTCCAGCCGCATCTAAAGCTGCTACAGTTGCAAAATTCTTACTTTGTAATAAAAGTAATTTTTCCCTCTCATTAGCTTCTTCAATAGTTTCATTTTCATAAGTAACATCACTAATAGGATCCAAATCCCAATCAGGAATAATAAAAGAAAGTAAAGCATGAGGTATACTTCCTTGAGCAACAGAAACATAAGCCATATTAAAAGACCCTTCTATCTCGACTCCTTCCCCATCTATTTTAACTCTATTACCTAAATCTATTATTCCCCCAGGCATACTAACTTCATAAGGGATTTTAACAAATGCCATAATAAAAATTATTGTTAAACCAATAAAAAAGAATCCATAATCCTTCATAAACGCCTTAATTCTTTCATAAATATTATTAAACATTATATCACCATAATTATTATATCATTAAGTGGAGTTAAATATGAAAAATATCAAAAAAGATTTTTTAGTATTTACAATATCTATATTTTATTTCATCTACTGTCTAAAATATAATATATATCTAAAAACACAAATAATATATTCTATAGATATTTGGCTTACCAAAATAATCCCCACTTTATATCCTACCCTTATTATTGTTGATTTAATATATAATAGCAATATTCCATATTATATAAATAAATATCTTCATCTAAATTATATATATATAATAAGTATTATTTCTGGTTCCCCAACTAACGCTCATCTCCTATCAAACTATAAAGAAGATATAACTAAATACTTAAGTATCACTAAATATACTTCACTTTTATTTACATACAATATCCTAAAAAACATATTTCAAATAAAAATTGTCCTCATTCTTATAATATGTAACATCTTAACTAATCTTATTCTTACTATTTATTTAAACCCACCTAAATTAAACATTCATAAAAAAAATTATAATATTATTAATATTATAATAAAAAGCATTTCTCGTAATATAAATACACTTATAATCATTCTTGGAACTATCATCTTTTTTAATACATTACCAATAAACTTAATTGATAATAAAATAATTAAAGCTATTATATTAAGTTTTTTAGAATTAACATCATCTCTAAACTATCTTATAATAACTAATCTTCCTCTAAATATAAAATTACTATGTAGTATTATAACTATATCAACATGTGGACTATGTATAGAATTCCAAATAAAAAGTATCATAAATGATACTTCTATTAAATACAAACAATATATAAAATATCGTTTATATCATTTTATTATATATGCTATATTAGTCTTTATTTCTCTCCAGATTCTTTAACTAAACGATATTCAAATTCAATATTTTCTTCTAAAACCTCTTTATTACTATTATCTTTATACCAATACTTAATTAAATACATATCAGTAAATCCTGAATCTAAAGAATTAGAAGCTATTATATAACCACCATTTAACCTCTCTAAATCAGTTAAATCTTCAATATATAAATCATTAATACTAACTCTTACTTGCTTTAATACTTCTTCATCATGAATATCAGGAAAAATAACTACTTTATAATCAACTTTTCTTTTATTATTATTAGTTATTGTATAAGTAGTTCCATCTTCTTCTAAGCCTTCTCCATCAGATAATCCCTTTAATTTAGTAACTTTAGAATCATCAATTACAACGACCATTCCATCTAAATTAGTTACTTTATTTTCTTCATTCTTTTTAATTGCAAAAAAAGCATATATCAAAACTCCTATTAAGAAAATTAAAGCTACAACTTCAATAACTATTTGCTTTTTTAATTGCTTACTAACTACCATAAGTCACCTCATAAGGATGAAGAATAGTTCCATCACCATTACTTACATTATAAATATCATCTAATATAACTACATTACGTCGATATAAACCAACATTTTTCATAACTGAAATAACTCCATCAGTATCAGTTGCCCCATACACATTATCACTATTATTATCAACAAGCCAATAATCCCTTATTTCAGTCATCCAACTACGTTTATTTAACACTTCATTCACTTCTAATTTACGATTAGTAAAACTACTTAAATAATCATCTAAAGAAGGATATTGATCACTAACATTAAAAATACCTAATCCTTTATCAGTAGTATCTAACAACTTAATTTTACCATCAACAATTCCTATAATACGATATAAATGATTATTATAATTTAAATAATTATTAACATTTTCCCCATAATAACGAATATTACCTACACTATCTAAATAAACTTGCTTACTCCTTTTTATATAACTACTAAGTAAATTAACATCAACAGGTAAAACATCTAAATTAAATTCATAATCATTATTACTACTAATTTCAATACTATAAAAATTAAAATCCCCCTCAGTTCCAAAAGCTTGAACTTCACCTAAATTAATCATTCCATTAGTAACAGTTTCTTTACTTCCACTATTAATAGAATAATATAAATCATCTAATACTTTATCATCACTATTTAGTACCAAAGCAAAATTATTAATTTCATCACTTTTATTAATTATTCCAAATTCTATTTTATTATTATCTTTTGTATCTACTTTTTTACTATTAGAAAAGATAACACGATATTCATCTTTATTAATTTCCGCTAAAGCTACTTCATCATTTCTCCCAGATTCGCTAGCATAAGATAAACTAAGTAATAAAGCTGAAGCACTCATAATTACAAATAATAAAATATAAAATCTCTTACCCATTTCAATCACCATATCTTTTATTCTAATAATATATTATCACAAAAAAAGAAACATTTAAAGTTTCTTTAACATATTTTATAATAGGTGATTCTATGTATCCTAAAAACTCCCTATTTTTACTTCTTTCAATTCTTTTTTTAAGTATTCTAATCTTTTATCAAACTATTATTACTCTAATTTTACCACTTCGTTTTAATGTTATAATTCTTTTAATTGAATGCTTTTTATTATTCATATGTCTTTTTAAATTATTATGGCCATACTAAGTACTAATAAAATTCCAAGAATTATTTAAATAATTAATCATTTCTCTTACTTTACGACAATTTAAATACTCATCTTCTCCTAAATCAATTTTATAAGGAATACTTATTAATATCTTAAATAACTTATCTTCCTCTTCAAGTAAACTAAAAGTATCGTTATAAACATTATAAATATTCTTAAAATCAACATTCATCCACTCATTTAAATAAAAATGATATAAATCTAATACTGGAGTATCATAAGTATAATTATCCCAACTAATTAAATATTCATTACTATTTTTTAATAAATGATCTAATCTTAAATTATTATGTACTAAAACTATTCTTTCTCGATTCTTATCTTTAATTAAAGAATACCAATTATCAAGTTCATTCAAACTATATTGAATAGCATTATATACTAAACTAAAATTACGCAAAAATAAATAATGACTTGGTACAAAGTAATCTTCATATAAAAAGGTATTAAACATTTTATTATATAAATCATCAAGATACTTCAAATTACTAGTAATATTATCATAAACTTCTTTATATTTATCACTAGTTATATTCTTAAAATAACTAGTTTTTAAATGCAATAAAGCAACTAGTTTAATCAAATCAACACCTTTTTGATAAGTATCAATTACAACATCATCTTCATAATTAAAAACAGCCATATCATCTCTACTATCTAATGATAATATAGGTAAATAATTAAATCCCCTACTATATAAATAATTATATAACTTATTATAATCAATCTTAGGATTACATTTACATACATAATTACCATTCATTGTCTTAAATACATAAACACTATTAATTCTTCTAATTTCATATGGTTTATATAATTTAATAAAAACATCTAAACTTCTATTCATCCTTAACTTGGGGAATAATAATCTTATCTCCTACATTAATATTTGAAATATCATTATATTCTTTTAAATAATCAAGACTTACTCCATAAGTTTTCATAATAACTTCTATTGTTTCCTCTTCCTTTACAATATGTATATGATAAGTAATATATTCATCTTTATCTTCTTTTTTTACTTCTATTTCTTGTGGTTCATTTATTTCTTCTTTATCTTCTCTTACTTCTTTAATATCTTCTTCTTTTTCTATAATATTATCTAAAAATTGATCAAGTTCTTTTTCATACTTTCTATCTTCTTCAACCATTTCAACCTCTTCTTTTAAATTTCCTTCTAAGGAAAAAGAAATATCTACTTTTAAAACATCCTTATCAATTATTTCATAATTAAAATCAACAATTTCAATCTTAACAGAGTCTTTTATAATATTATCAGGAATTAAAGTCGTAAAAGGTAAACGATATTTAAATAATTCTTTTTCTGTTGTATCACTATGTACTTTATAATCCCCAAAAATAATAAAATCTCCATTAACTTCACCATCAAATATTTTTTCTTCATGTTCTAAAGAAATACTGGTAATAGTAGCAATATTTGTTTTAAATACAATTTCTTTGCTAAAAGGTATAATATGTCTCATCACAATAGCCTCCTAATAAAAAATATGAAAAAAAACAATTTTTAATTACTAAAAATTGCTTTAAATATTTCTTTATAATTCTTAACTAAGACTATTTTTATTTCATCTTTAACTATTTTAGGAATTTCTTCTAAATCACAAGAATTACTATATGGAACAAAGATTTTCTTAATTCCATCATTATAAGCTCCAATTATTTTTTCTTTCAAACCACCAACTTTTAAAATATCTCCACGTAATGAAATTTCTCCTGTCATTGCAATATTTCGTGGTACTTCTTTTTTTAAAAATAAACTCAATAATGAAGTAGTAATAGAAACTCCTGCTGAAGGTCCATCTTTTTTTACTGCTCCTTCTAAAAAATGAATATGAATATCCTTATTAGTAAAGTAATAATCATTAACTTCAAATTCATCCTTTTTACTCTTTATATAACTTAAAGCTACACTAACCGATTCGTCCATTGATTGACCAAGCATTCCTGTAACTTTAAATTCTCCTTTACCATCATACATTGTTACTTCAATCGGTAAAACAACTCCACCCATTGGTGTATAAGCTAAAGCGTTAACTAACCCAACATTCTGCGATAAAGCATCATTCCCAATATCATATTTATATGGTCCTAAATATTTTTGTAAATCACTTTTCTTAACAATTACTTTTATTGGAGAATTAGCTTCTTTAACAGATTTAGTAACTATTTTTCTAACAATAGTACTTAAATTACGTTGTAAATCACGAACTCCAGCTTCTTTAGTATAACGATTAATAATTTCCATAATAATATCATTACTAAATTTTATTTCTTTACTACAAACCAAATGTTCTTGATATATCATTGGAATTAAATATTCCTTTGCAATATCTAATTTTTCAAATTCTGTATAACTAGAAAGCTCAATAATTTCTAAACGATCATATAAAGCTTCGGGAATATCTTCTTCATAATTAGCAGTTAAAATAAACATAACTTGAGATAAATCAAAAGGTTCTTCTACATAATTATCAATAAACCTTCCATTTTGTTCAGGATCTAAAATATCTAATAAAACCGATGCTGGGTCTCCTTTGTAATCTTTTACCATCTTATCTATTTCATCAATTAATAATAAAGGATTACTAGTTCCACATTTTTCTAGCGCTTGAATTATTTTTCCTGGACTAGCTCCAATATAAGTACGACGATGTCCATTTAATTCAGCACTATCATTTAAACCACCAACACTAATTTTATAAAATTCTTTCTTTAAACTAGAAGCAATTCCCATCGCTAAAGATGTTTTACCAACTCCAGGAGGACCAACCAAACATATAATAGGACTTCTTAAATTCTTATTACGCGTCTTAACAGCTATATACTCAATAATACGATCTTTTACTTTATCTAAAGCATAATGCGTATTATCTAAACTTTTTTTAATAACATCTAAATCAGTTTCATCTTCACTATAAATACCAAAAGGCAAATTCAATACCAAATCTAAATAATTACGAATTGTACTTACTTCTGGACTAGCTTCGTTAGTATAATCTAATTTTTTAACTTCATTTACCAATCTATTCTTTAGTTGCCCATCACATTTTAAATTATTTATTCTTTCTAAATAATCACCAATCAGCTCATCTTTAAAATCCATTTCCCCTAATTCTTTTTTTATTTCTTCTAATTTTTCTCTTAAAACAAATTCTTTTTGATTTTGTTCAAAATCTTCTCTTAAAGCATCGTCTAATTTTAAATCTAATTGTGCTATTTGCAACTCCACTGATAAATCATAAACTAAAGCATTAGCTCTATGCAACGGATTAACTTCTTGCATATACATAAGCTTCTTTTCTATTGTAAATGGCATAAAAGAAACGATAATATCAGTTACTTTATCAATATCATTTATATCTTTAATACTAGATAAAACACTATTACTAATAACGGAAGAACATTCAATAAAATCATTTAATAATTCTAAAATCTTTCTTCTCAAAGTAGTTTCTTCAACTTCATCAAATTTTGGCAACTCAATTTCCATAGTATGAGCTTTTAAAATATCACCATCAGAAATTTCATTAACATACTCTAAGATTTTAACTCTTTTATATCCACTAACTACAATTCTTAAATTACCATTAGGTAATTCTAACTTACTTTTAATTTTCCCTACTACTCCTACTGCTGGTAAATCAGATACATCTGGAGCTTCTTCATAAGGATCAATTGGGCAAACAATCAAAATTTCTCCCCCATGCTTATTCAATGCTAAATCTATTACTTTATTACTAATATCATTATTTAAATCAAGTCTAACATCCTGAAAAGGTAAAAGGACTATTTTTTTTAGAAGCATTACAGGTAAATTATTTTTCATGTTTCGCCTCCTCAAGATTAACATAAAAATTATTATATATACTTCTGTTTTTTTTGTCTATCAATTTTACGGAATTTTACAAAAAAAATAACGAATTTTCTCATTTTCGTTATTTCCTTATCCATAAAATCATTTTATAAATCGTATAAATTATATTTATTACTAATTATTCTTGTAATAATTTCAAATCTTCTTCATATACATCACAACCTGCACTCTTAAGACGAGTTACTAATTCTTGTGAATCATCAAAAGATTCTTTTTTTCTATTATATTTAATTGAATAAATTTTATATAAATCTCCATCAGTAAAATCTTCATTACTAATTTCTTCTGTCGTATAACATACTTTCTCCTCATTATTTGTAAAAACAATAAATTTATATGTCATATCTTCTTTACTTTTATATACTCTCTTCTCTAAGTCTCCCCCATTATTTGTATATTTATCTTTCAATTGATAAACAATAACATTTCCTTTTAATAAAATTAAATCCTCATTAGTTGCTAATATAATATTATCTTTATCAAAAGTAATATCAATATCTTTAATCTTTAATTCTTCTTTAAGTGATTTAATACTTTCATCTTTTTTATAGGTTTCACCATCAACTTCCCTCATATTAGTAGCTGAAAACAAATAATTAATTTCATTAGCACTAATATATCTAGCTCCTCCACTTGTTACATATTGTAACTTCGCATTCCACATAAGAACTGTACCTAAGCAATCATTAACTAAATACTTTGTAATTGTTTCATCTTTCTTTATTTGATAAACCAACTTATAAGTCGAAATACTGCAAGTATCATTTAAAACTATTGGCGATGACATAGTAATCTCACGAGAATATATTCCAATATAGTCATCTATATTTAATTCTTCTTCTACTTTTTCATCCTCATCTTTTTTATTTAAATTTGTATCTACCGTTGGTGTAACACCCTTTTCATTAGTTTCCGTATTTTCTTTGCGATCATAATAGCCTTCTGTTTCTTTTAACTTATTAAAAGAAAAAATACATAAAAAAGCTACAGTAATAATAAACGAAAATAAATACAACTTATCTTCTTTAATCTTATTTAAAAAAGCTTTTATAAACAAATAAGTTCCATTACTTTTCTTCTTTTTTTCAATATCCTTTTTTTCTTTAACTAATTCTTTATTTATTTCATCTTGAACTTTAATAAACTCTTTATTTTTTACTACTTCTTTATTATCTTTTTTTATTGTCTTCTTTTTTGCCATCAAAATCACCTATATATTATTAATAATATTATTATAACATATTTTTCATAAAAAAAAGTAATTGAAATACTCAATTACTTAATTTCTTCACCACCTAAGATTTCTAATGCTTTACGCATTCTCATATCGTATTTAACAACTTCTAAACCACCAAAATGAGTTAAGAATTCTTCTTTGCTAACATCATAATTTGCAGCCATATCTAAAGCTTCACTATTAGCATCTTCATCACTAATTTCAATCTTTTCAGCATTAGCAACTTCTTCAATTAAATAACGATATCTAACTCTTTTTGTAGCTTCTGGTTCCATTTGCTTATGCAAATCTTCATGACTTAATCCAGTAAATTGTAAGTATTGATCTACTGATAAACCTTGCATTCTTAATTGATCGCCAAATTGATTAATCATTCTATGAATTTCATCATCAATTATTTCTGGATTAATTGAAACTTCCATATTCTTAGATGCTGCTTCTAAAACATCATCTAAATATTTATTTTTAACTTCTTCTTTTTTTCTTTCTTCAATAACTTTTTTTACTTCTTTTCTAAAGTCTTCTTCAGTTTCAATATCTTCATATCCTAAATCAGCATAAAAATCCTTATTTAATTCAGGTAAAACTCTCTCTTTAATTTCTCTTACTGTAACTTTAAATTTAACATCTTTATTAGCTAATTCTTTAGTATACTCACTAGGGAATTTTAAATTTAATTCCTTAGTTTCTCCTACCTTCATTCCTACAAGTCCTTCTTCAAAACCAGGAATAAAAGTATGAGAACCGATCTCTAATGGATAATTAGAACCATTACCGCCTTCTAAAACTTCACCATCAACAAATCCTTCAAAATCAATAACAGCTGTATTTCCTTCTAAAACTTCGCCATTTTCTTTAACTACAATTTCAGCGAATCTTGAACACAATCTAGCCACTTCAGCATCGATTTCTTTCTTACTTACTTTTACTTCATCTTTTTTAACACCTAAATCTTTATACTTACCTAACTTAACTTCAGGTCTAGTAATAATTGTAAAAGTAAATTTAACATGATCTTTATCAATTTCTTTTACATCCATTTTTGGTTCACAAACAGGTAATAAATTATTTTCTCTTAAAGCATCAGTATAAGCTTTACCACAAGCTACATCAACTGCATCCATATAAAGAGATTCAATACCAAATTTTTGTAAATAAATATTCTTAGGACATTTACCTTTTCTAAAACCATCTACTTTTAAATCTTTATTTTTTTTCTTAAAAGTAGAATCTAATATTTCTTCCCATTCTTTACCTTTAATTTCAATTTCTATATCGTGTACATTTTTCATTTTCCACTTCTTCCTTTCGCTTTCAATATTATACCTTACATATTTCATAATTACAACCAAAGAAATATGAAAATAAATAGTTATTTAATATAACTAATAATTAATACTATATAATATAAGATCGGAAGAGCACACGTCTGAACTCC
>CALVJQ010000012.1 GCA_944332265.1 uncultured Bacilli bacterium | reverse complement strand
TCTTGCTTCTGATGGAGCAACATTAACTGCAGGATTAGATGTTATATATAAAATTCCTGGTTCTGATGAAGAACACAAAATAGATGTTATATTACTTATTAATGCAGTGTCTGGAGCACGTGCGTATCCTGGTAGTTCAGGAGTGTGTGATTTTGGAACTGATTGGAAAAATAGAACTTGGGTAGATGCTAGTAATAAAACTTATAGATTTTGGCAATCTAAATCTGATTCTTCCGTTTTACCTAGTTGTGATTCAAGCAAATCTAAAATTCCTATAGAATTTAAAGGATGGTTAAAAGGTACTGATCATGATTATGTAATGGCAATAGGAGAATGTTCTGGAGCTTTACCTGCTGGTTCTTCTGTTGAAGATGGAGAAAATTATACAGCATGTTATGAAAGAACACCTTATGTTCAAATATCACCTGCTACTGGTAATGTTCCTATGGCTGATGGTTGGGAAGCTTTAAAAGGTAATAGTGGATATTATTATGCTAGTACTTCAAGTGATTCAGTTACTTTACCAGAATTGATTTTTGCTGGGATACACAAAAATGATGAATTAGAATATTGGTATAATAGTGCTGATCCATCGCAACAAAAGCAGTCTGGGGATTCAGTACCTTTAGATGGATCTATTTGGATAGCTGTTGTTAATACTAAGGTTAGTGATGGCTGGAAGGATGTATATAAGTCTGTTAAAGTAGATCAAACAGTTGCGTTAGTTGTTGAAGGAATTTCTGATTGTACGGCTTCTTCTTCGTCTTATATTAATGTTAACTATATTGGTGGGGAGTGTCAGGTAAGTGGTGTTGAAGCAACTCCTAAAGATACATATATTGATGTTGTAGTTACAGCTAATGGTGAAACTGTTACTTATAAATTTAGTGTTGAAGAATCAATGGCTGCTAATGTTATTGTAGATGATACTATTAAAACTAATATGGGAACTAATAGTGATGTAACTAATGCTCAAGATATTTATGATTCTAATCCTTATCAAAAGTTTAATATTGTTGGCGATGAAGGATTTACAAAATATGCAACTGGAATGACTGGAACAATATACCGTGTTACTGCAGTTGAAGATGATCCAGCTAAAGCTGCTGGATACCATGCTTTCTGTTTGGATCCAGGCCGTCATGCTCCTGATGGAACTGTATACTGGAGGGAAGAAGATTTAGCTGAAGGCCATCCTATGAGAAAACTTGTAAATGTCTTTTTGAATCAATATAATGATTTTAGTGAATTGGATGATTTAGCTAGTACTACAAGAATAGCTTTCCATGTTGCTTTGCGTGCTGTTGGTATAGCTAGTGGTGTTACTTCTGCAACAAGTGCTGGCGATAGATTGTATGCTAATAAATATGGATGGTATCAAAATGTAGCTAATCATATTAATGATGATAATGCTTCTTTAAAAAGTTTTATTGATGGACTCGGTTTTGTAGGAGATGCTGGCGATAAATTATATAATTTATTAGTTGAATATAATGCTACAGAAACAGCTGAGAAAGAGGAATTTGAAAGAACTGTTATTTCAACTGAAACTCTTCCTTATGGAGATAATAATGCTGGTTATAAAATGATTTATAAAGGTTTATTAATTGTTCCATCTACTGTTGATTCAGTTTCCGGATTAAATAATAGTACTTGTTCTGAGTTTGGTTTAACTTCTTGCGAAGCTGAACTTACAGAAAATACGGATGAAGAAATTGCATTAAAATATGAAGGCAAAAAAGTTTATAATTATACTGTTACAATTACAGCAGAAGATGCTGCTACTGTTAAACCTCCAGAAACTGAAAATGAGAAAAGAATGGCTGCGTTTAAAGTTGATTATACAGGAAGATATGTTAGTGATGATGTATTGATAGCTTCTCCAGAAAAAGGAAGATCGCTACAAAGAATGTTTGTATTTAATGTAAATCAACCTGAAGTGTTAATTTATTTTAGTGTTGTACCAACATCTTGTGATATACCTTCTTTAGATTTTAAAAAATACTGTGATGCTGATGGCTGCGATGATGCTTTTAACGAAGAATTATTTATGGCTTCTGGATGTTGTCGTTTAGTTACTGATGAAACTAAATATAAATATATTATTGAAAATTTGTGTTCTGGTGATCCTTGTACTGTTTCAACTATGTCTTCAGTATGTGGATTAAATTCTGATAATTTAGGTAGTGCTGAGTTATATGAAATTCGTGAAGGTGCTAAATGGGAAAATGGTGGATATGTTGATCAAATAGGAACATGTGTTGTTAATGTTACTGAAGATTACAGTATTGAAAAAGCTGACGATTTCCAAATGAAAGATAAAGCTGGAAATACTTTAAATGTTTCTTATTATTCAGGAAATAGGTATTGCCAAGTATCTTGTGGTGAAAATTGGCAAATTTCTCTTGAATCTTTTGGTAATTTTGTTGGTGAACATGCAGTAGCTGCTGGAACTTATTTTTCAACTACTAATTCAGATATCTTTATTGGTGGTTCTAGAACTTGTTATACAACTTATATTGATTATGATAAATATATGGATGATTTAGTTACAGAGTCTTCTTATGCTATTGCTGCATATAATAAATATTCTGAAGCTGCTCATACTTATTCTGAAGTAGAAAAGCAGTCTGATGCTGATGTTTCTGTAACTACTAATCAAAGAGTTTGTTATGAAATACCTGAAGCTAGTGAAGTTGGCGATGGATATGTATTTGATGGTACTGTAGATTCTGGTGGCGTAATGGGAATGGGACATTATAAGAAAACAATCCCTGCTACAAAGAATGAGGAAGGTGAATATGAATGTTCATCTGGTTATGAACTTCAAGGTTCTGATTGTGTAAAAGAAGTAGATAAATGTGATGTCTATGCTTATTATGTTGATTATAGTATCGAGAATAAAAAGAAAGTTGAAGGAGGCCAATACACTTTGTATATCCATAATGATGGGGGAACTTCTAATAGTGTTGGAGAAGATTCGGATGTATATTTCTCTGAAGGTGAACAGTTTGTGTGTAAATTTAATCCTGCTACTTCAGCTGGAGGAACTGCTACTATAAATTGTGGTGTTGAAGGTTACTCTGATAGAGATACTGGTTCTTTAGGAAGTATAGAAGGTATTACTGGAATGCCTGAGTCACCTAGTGGGCCTACATCTAATGGTGCAATTTGTAAATCATATCTTGATAAAGACAATAATTTCTGTAGTGATTCTTCTGAAAATGCTAATGAGGAAGAAGCATTCAAAAGAATGAAATCTGCAGTTCAAGGTACAGCAACTGCTATAATGGATGTAGAAAGTGCTAATGCATCTAATGCGGTT
Source organism: uncultured Bacilli bacterium (assembly GCA_944332265.1). Taxonomy (GTDB): domain Bacteria; phylum Bacillota_I; class Bacilli_A; order RF39; family UBA660; genus Coprovivens. Next base: position 38,263 of record CALVJQ010000012.1, on the reverse strand, counting down.
AATAATATTCATTCTTTATCTAGAAATATGTATGATTGTCAACATTTTGAATTGTATAACAGATCTGATGATGATAAAGTAGATGAAAATGGTAATGAGTATGCTAATAATGAAATTTCAACTGGTTCATATTTAGATGAAACTAATGTTAATTATGTAACTATTGATACGAAATTTAATCCTCATGTTGCTTATGAATATGATGAAGACGATTTTATGACTATTCTAGGCCGTGATAATGTTTTAGTTGAATATACAAAGAAAAATGATGAAGTATGGGGTGGAACTTATGCTACTGCAACTAATGAATCAAAAGATTCACAAGTTAATGCATATCATAGTAGAAATAATTCTATTCCTGTTGATTCTTCTGAAGTTCAACTATCAAGAAATGATATAAGTACTTATTATTACAATACTTCTGGTAAATTCAGTGGCGAAGATATAAATACTTATGGTGGAGAATCTGGCAGTGAAACACCTGAATTTGCTTCTAATAATTTAGTGTTCTGTGTTATTAACGGGGCTGCTAATTCTTATTCTCCTGCGTTAGATGGTAATGAATGGGAGAGCGGTTCTTGTTACCCTATGGAAATAAAATATGTTAAAGCTCACTACATTAAATCTTCAATTGCTAATAGTAGTTTCTATAAGAATAAAGGATATTGGTATATTAATGCTGGAGATTTAAAAGAACATGGTGATAATAAAGAAGATGCTTTACAAAAAGCTAATAAACGTGAAGATGTTAATTATAATATAAATGAAGAAATTCAAAATAATAGATGGTGGCCATATGGTACTGATAATAGAGAAGAAGGTATCAATGTATTCCCTATTGGTTTAGATACACCAAGAAATCTATATTTATATTCATATGAGTTTGGTGATATTGGTAGTTATATGGATGGTAAAGTTGGTCGTTTAATGGGCGGTGAAACATCATTAATTAAATTAAATACTCGTACATGTTTCTATGAAGTATATGAAGAATTATGCTTATGTTGCGGTTCAACAATTAGTACTTATGTAGAAAATTCTGGTACAGTAAATGATTATATAGAAGCTCATAAGGATAAAGTAACATATAAACCATCTGATTCTGATTCGATGAATATTAATGAAAATGGTGTTATATCATTTGCGACAAGTACAGTTAACCTTGGTGATTTGAATTCTGATTCTGATCGTGTATTAGGTAATAACTGGGGTGATTCACAGTTCCTATATAGTGGAGACTTGTATCAAACATCTAAAGGTGGAGAATTACTTCAAGCAATTCAATCACAAGGCGAAAATGTTTATTCGGATGAACCTGAATATTCATATTACTTAACTCCATCAACATTATCAGCTATACGAGATTATAATGATCAATATGGTTATGAAGTAAATTATAATAATCTAAGAGTTTATGGAAGTTATGCTATTAGATCATTATGTGATAACGATAGTGCAAGTAATGATTGTTGGGAAGTTGGACCTGATGATGAATATATTAGTTTCCAACATTATGGAAGTTCATTCTTAGAGGATTACATGCCTGAACTTGGTGCTGCTTATTCTGGATTATTAACAGAAAATGAAGTAAATGGTTCATGTTTCGTTATGGCTGGAGAAGCCAATAATATGGAAAAAATTCAAGAAAAAGTTGATAGTGGTTGCCGTTGGGTTGATTATGTACAAGAAGCTGATGGTAAATACTTCAGATTAGCATTTAAATAGGAGGGAGTGAAATTATATGAAAGAGTCCTATTGGGGTTATTGGTTAGTATTACTTGGGATATTTATAGTAGTAGTAATGATGCTTGCTAATGATGCAACAACTACTAATACTCAAGATTACTATCAATTAAAAGAAGTTGCTAATAGTGCAATTTATGATTCAATTGATTATTCTTATTATTCACAAACTAGACAGATAAGAATCTTAAAGGAAGTTTTCGTTGAAAACTTCCTTAGGAGGTTCGCTGAGACTGTTTCTGCTACAGATACATATGATGTAAAATTTTATGATTTATATGAATCTCCTCCTAAAGTAAGTGTTAGAATATCTACTTCTACTGCTGGATTTATAGTTGGTAGAGATTCTGCTAATGAAGAAGGTACTGATGACGGTGTTACAAGTTTAGATGTGGTTAATTCAATTGATTTAATTGTTGAATTTGATTCAGTAAAAAGAGAATGTGATGAATCTGGAATTAATTGTACAGATCCAGATACTATTACGGAATATTGTGATTATTACGGTGTATAGTTAGCGAAAGGAAGGAATAGAATGGGAAATTTACTTGTACCTTTTAAAAAGTTTTTAAGTAACAAAAATACAATAACAATACTTGGTGTATTGGTAGGTGTAATTGTGTTATATGCTGGGTATAATTGGCGTGTTCAAAGATCTATTCAACCAGTTAAAGTTCCTTATGCTACTTCTACATTAATGGCTGGAACTAAGATTACGGAAGAAAATATTGCTTATACTAGTGTTCCTAAGGATATGTTAAGCGGAATGACTAATCTAGTTACAGATGTAAATAGAATTAGAGATATGTTAGTTTCTTATGATAGTAAAATACCTACTAATGGATTTTTCTTTAGTGATAATTTAATTTCTGAAGAACAAATGCCTGATTCGGTTTTTACTAATATTCAAGATGGTGAAACTATTTATCGTTTGGCTGTTGATTATGATTCAACTTACGCTAACTCAATTATGCCAAGCAATAAGATTGACTTGTATATGTCAATGAATGTTGAAGAGGATGAAGGTAAATTAGTATTTGGTAGATTGATAGCTTCTATTGAGGTATTAGCTGTTAAAGATGCTGATGGTAAAAATGTTTTTGCTGATAAGGATAATCCTACAGAACCTAAATACTTATTGTTTGCGGTTCCTGAAAATTTGTTCTTATTACTTAGTAAAGCAGAAAAACTAGGGATTGAAATTCAACCAGTTGTAAGAAATAAATCATATTCTGCAAATCCTCAAGCTACTGAGTTGACTAGTGATGAATTACAAGCTTTAATTATTAATCAAACTCATATTCTTACAAATGAGTGTACAGATTTAACTGTTTGTGGTTAATATATATTATTAAGAGTAAAAGAGGGTGATTTTATGGATGAAAAAAATGTTTTCTCCCAAATGGATTTTGGCCCTTTGTCTGAGTTTTTAGAAGACGATGATGTAACCGATATTTCTTATAGTAATGGTGGCCAAGTTTGGTTAAAGACATTATCAAGAGGTGTTTATCAAGTTGAAAGACCTGATATTAATAATCCATTTATGGAAAAGTTAGCATTTCAATGTGCAAACGTTATGGGTAGAACTTTTAACATGGCTCATCCATTTCTTGACTCTGAAAGTGCTGAATTACGTATGAACTTTGTTCACGATTCCATTGCTACTAATGGAATCGCTTGTTTAATACGTAAAACACCTGCAAAAATTCGTTTAAATAAAGATAAATTAATTAGTGAACAATATATTACAGATCAAATGCATGATTTTTTAATAAAATGTGTTTGGGGACATTGTAATATTATGGTTGCTGGAGAAACTGGTTCTGGTAAAACAGAGCTTGTTAAGTATTTAGCTTCTAATACTAAAGAAGATGAAAAAATAATATCTATTGAGGATACTTTAGAGCTTCACTTAGATAAAATTTTCCCTCATCGTGATATTGTAGCTATGAAGACTAATAATATTGCTTCATATACAGAATCATTGGTAGCCTGCATGAGACAGAACCCAATATGGATATTACTAGCCGAAGTTCGTTCTGCTGAAGCTGTTATGGCTGTACGTAACTCTATTTCATCAGGTCACCATATTATTTCAACTATTCACGCCGATAAAGCTTCAAGTATTCCAATGCGTATGTATGCTTTGTTGGAAGGTAGTCAAGATATTGAGCAATATTTGTCATCAATTCATAGATATATTCAGATAGGAATATATGTTAAAGGTTATTATTCTAAGGCTTTAGGTCGTTTTCAACGTGAAATTATGGAAATATGTGAGTTTTATGTTGATGATGATACTAATAAACCTAAGTCTAATATTTTGTATTCTAAGACTTTAGATGGTCGTGTTACGTTACATAATCCAACTAAAAAGTTGATTGATTATTTAGCAATTGGAAATATTTATTTTCCTACTGATGATATATTTGGACTTGGAGATGCTGATTATAAAGAAGATTTGTCTAATTTACGTGATTCTTCTAAAGATAATTTAGCTATGAAAGAAACTAATGCTAATTTATTAAATCAAGCACTTAACCAAGATAGTGACGATGCACAACAAAATGCTGGTGCTCAACCAGTTCTTAATCAAGCTAGTAATGGTGCTAATCCACCTTTACAAAGTGCTGTTACAAATCAACAAGTTAAGCAAAATATTCAAGTACAACCTAATGTGGCTCAAACTAGTCAACAGCAGGTAACTCAGTCGCAAAATAATCAAGTTAGTAATGGACAAGTACAAGCTAATGCTTTTCCACAGGTTGGAGGACAGAATACTAATCAGGTAGTTAATCAACAACCTATGCAAGTTAATGCTTTTCCAAGTGTGGCTGTTCCAAATAGTGGACAAGTACCTGTACAGCAAAATGTTGTGCCACAACAGGTAGTGGCAACTAATGATGTATTATAAAAAGAAGGTGACTATATGGAGTTAATAATTTTATTAGCTATTGCAATTTTTGTAATGGCTTATCGTTATAATACTGGAGACAATGTTTATAAATTTTTTGCTGATACTGTTTCTGGAATTTATAATACATATGCACCTTATAGTTATAGAGAAGTAAAAGAAAAAACAAAAGAATTAGGTTATGAATATACGCCACGTCAATATATGACACAAGTTTTATTGATGGGTGGAGCTGCTGGAGCTATTTCATTTTTATATTTTTATAGTGTTATTACAACAATAGTTTATGTTGTAATTGCTATTTGTTTTGTACCTTACTTAAATTATTTACGTACTAATAGATTATATAGTGAATACATATTTGAACAAATTCAAGTTTATACTACTAATGTAATAATGGAATTTACAACTACGCAAAGTTTTGTTAAAGCATTAGAAGGTGTTCGTGATTCTGGTATTTTACAAGATCCAGTATTACGTGATGTTAAACGTATGATTCAAATGGCATATGAAAATGGTACTATTGATCAATCTATTGAGTTTTTTGATAGTGCTTATCCTTATTATATGGTAAAGAATATGCATCAATTATTCTTGCAAATTACTAAAGAAGGTGCTCGTGATTCTGGGGAAGCTCTTGAACTTATGTCTATGGATATAGATGCTTTAGTAGAAGGTGTATATCGTGATAGAATGGATCGTCAAACTTTCCATAAGAAGTTCTTAACATTTGGTGGAGCATTGTTCTTGTTAGTTTTAGTTATGCAATTATTATTTGGGCGTACTGAATATTTAGAAATGTTAGAGAAATTTTATGTTAAATTAATATTACATGGAATTATTATTATTAACTGTTATTTCTTAATTACTGGTGAAAAATTCTATAACGAAGATGTGGGGGTTGAGTAATTATGTATTTTGAAATATTAACGATTGGAATTATTTCCTTTGTAGTATTAACTGTTAATGGATATATAAAACCTAATAAGTTTATTCAAGATAATCAAGATATTTTTATGAAGTTGAAAGAAGAAGATTATGATTTTCTTGTTAGAGCTAAATATGGTGATGGTCTTGATGCAGATGTTTTATATCAAAAACGTATTAAAAATGGCTTAGTAGTTATGGTTTTATTAATATTTGTAATGTTATCTGATTTATCAGCAGTTAAGATATTGTTATCAGCTGTTGGAGGTTATTTAGCTTTTAAAGTTGATTATTCTAATTTAAAAAAATATTATAAACGTCATTTAGTATTAATAGACTCGATGTTACCTTATTATTTAAAAGGTTTAGAAATTTTAATTCAACATTATACTGTTCCTGTTGCTTTAGGTAAATCAATTGCTGATGCTCCTGAAATATTTAGAGATGGTTTAATAGAAATGATTAATAAAATTAATGCTGGTGATTCTACCGTTACGCCATATATGGAATTTGCTCAGATGTATCCGGTACGTGATTCTATGCGTATGATGAGACTTTTATATCGTTTAAGTTTAGGGCGTCAAGAAAGAAAACAAGAACAACTTATTACTTTCTCAAAAACGATTTCTAATTTGCAACAAAAAGCTAGAGAAACAAGATATAAAGAACGTCTTGATAAGATGGAGAGTAAAACAATGAGTATGCTTGTTTGTACTGGTGTTGGTGTTATGATTTTACTAGTAATTCAAATTATAGGTATGATTAGTTCTTAAAAGGATTAATTTACATTATACTTTTGATTTTACATGTTTTTCTTGAAAATAGGATTTTGATGATTTATAATTAAATTATAGTAAGGAAAATAAGAAAGGATGATTAATAGATGAAAGAGGCTACTGGAGAATTAAATATGACTGTTATTACTGTTGTTGCAATTGCAGCTGTAGGTTTGTTATTTACTATGTTTGTTTGGCCAAATATTCAATCTAACTTAGCTATTCAAACTGCTTGTGCTAACGTTGATAATAATGGTAATTATGTAACTTCTGATACAAGTATTACAGAAGGAACTGATGGTTATGTTGAATGTTCAGGTTTTACATGTACTGCTACTTATAATGGACGTGAATTTACTAAGTCTTGTAATGGTAATGCATCTAGTTCAACAACTCCATAGAATATAAGAAAAAAGGTGATAGATAAATGAAAGAAGCTATCGGAGAATTAAATACGACATTGATAACTTTTTTAGCCGTTGCTTTGCTATCGGCTTTTTTCTTTATGATAATATGGCCAATGATTAAGCAAGGCCTTAGAGAAGATGAAAGTTGTGCAACTGCGGTTTGTGATGTTGGATATAATAGAAATGGGATGGCTTATTGTTATAACCCTAATAATAATTCAAAAGAAGTTTTTGAATGTCCATATAGAGGGTAGGTGTTATAATGAAGGAAGCAATAGGTGGTACTTGGATTTATGTAATAGTATTAGCTTTTATCGCTTTATTTACATGTTTTGTTAGTGTTTCTACTAATTATTCTAGATGTTTTAAAATAAAGGATGAAATTCTAACTACTATTGAGATTTATCATGGCTTAAATCAGCAATCGGTTACAAGAATTAATGATTATTTAACAGGAATTGGTTATTCTTCTGAGGGAAATTGTCCTAACGATGGTAATTGTTGGTATGGTTTTTCTACTAGTAATGATAATGGACCTAGTGGTTATGGTGGTAGAAGAAATTATTGTATTTCAAAACATCAAGTTGTAGGGAAAAAAGTCACTAGTAGTGGGGAAACTATAACTAATGGACCTATTGGGCATCCAGAATCTGCTTATTATTCTGTAGCTGTATTCTTTCAGTTAAACTGGCCTGTTTTAAAGCAAATATTTAATGTTCCAATCTATGGGGAAACGTCTATTATATATTTGCCTAGAGGAGAATTTACTTCTGTTGAACAAGGTAAATGCAGTTGATAAGTGGGTGATATAAGTGAAAAATAGTGTGTCAAATATATGGTTATTAGGAATTATTATATTCTTTATCTTAATTTTTGCAGCTTATATAGCAATTACTATTAGTTATACACAATCTTTTAAATATAAAAATGAAATTCTTAATATAATTGAGAAACATCATGGAATGACTGATGATAGTAGTGGAGAATCTGTTGGATCTTTAATTAAAAGTGGCGAAAATGTAACTGCAGGAGTAGGTGCGTTACAAACTATTTCTTTATATCTACGTGGTAATGCTTATACTGCTACTGGATCTTGTCCTAAAGACGATAATACGTGGTATGGTGTTTCTGAGATGACTTGGGATGGTAATCAAGCTGGTGCTGTAGTTGAAGAGGCAAAAGATGGTCAAAAATATTATTATTGTTTTTCTAAATATGGAACTGGTAAAATAAGTCGTTATTCAACGGTTTATTATAAAGTGCGTTTATTTTATAAGTTTGAATTTCCAGTTTTGAGTGAATTTTTATCAATTAAGGTAGAAGGTATGACGGATGAAATATATAATCCTGTAGATGATGATTTTTATCAAAATGGTGATGTATTTTCGAAGGAGGCTAATAATTAATGAATGTTATAGTATCTAATAAATATTCAGCAATGTTGTCTAGTTTAAGTACAAAGATTGACTTAATTAAGACTATTGATGGAGAATTTCAAGTAGATGATTTAATTGCTCAGTTTGATAATTTCTTTTTCAATAAAATGATTTTAGATATAACTGCTATTGCTGGATATCAAGATATATCACAGATTCAAAGGTTATCTTTTGGAATGGATATGTCGAAAATTATATTATTGTTAGATGATTCTCCCGTTGTTAATTCTCCTCAATATTTGTCTGAATTAGTTTCGATGGGAATATATAATTTTACAAGAAATATAGATGCTATACCTTATTTAATTGATAATCCTAATACTTATAAAGATGTAGCTCAATATCATATTTTGGGTAATAATCCATCTCCTCAGATGAATCAAGGAGGAAATGTTAATCAAAATAATCAAGGTCGAGGTTTCTTTGGCTTTAATCAAGTAGCTAATGAACAATCTTTTATTAATTCTAGTGCAAATATGTCTGGTTTAGGAGGCACTAGAATTATAGGTGTTAAAGATTTGACTGATCATGCTGGTGCTACTACGTTGGTATATATGTTAAAAAAGCAATTGGCAGAAAATTATTCTGTTTTGGGACTAGAACTTGATAAAAATGATTTTTTATATTTTAATGATCCTGATTTAAAAAGTGTTAGTAGTAAGGAATTAGCTTCTATTATTCATAATCCTGTTAATAATTATAATGTTATTTTAATAGATGTTAATGATAGTGCTGAGGGTGCTAATTGTACTGAGATGTTGTATTTAATTGAGCCTTCTACTTTAATGCTTAATAAGATGATACGTAGAGATCGTAATATATTAGATAAAATTAAAAGTATGAAGGTTGTGTTAAATAAAAGTTTATTAGATTCCTCAGATGTAAGAGATTTTGAAGGGGAAGCTAGGTGTAGTGTTTTTCATAATATTCCTCCTTTGGATGATAAAAAGGATAAACATCGTGTTTTAGATGAATTATTAAACAAATTAGGCTTTGATAAAAATAAACCTGCTTCTGAAGGAAATCATGCGGCGAGGTTATTTGGAATTGTTAAGGAATAGTAACAAAAACTTGACAACTTAAGATATTTTAAATAAAATTATATTATGAGTGAAGGAGATGTTATAATGTTTTTATTAGAAGTTGGCTTTTGTGCAGGAACTAAATCTATATGGGCTTTAGTAGGTAAAGTATTAAGTGTATTTAAAATAGTAATTCCATTGTTAGTTATTATTTTTGGTATGATAGATTTAGGTAAAGCAGTTGTTGGTAGTAAAGATGATGAAATTAAAAAAGCTGCTAAACAACTAGGTATGAGAATTATAGCTGGTATTGTTATATTCTTTATTCCTACTCTTGTTGGATTTGCCTTTTCTTTAGCTGATGGCTTTAATCCAGATGGTGATTATTCAATTTGTCAAACTTGTATTACTGACCCAGATGCTTGCTAAATAAATTTGTTTGAATGAGTGATATTGCTTTTAATATCACTTTTTTTATGTTATAATTTATGATATGAGGTGTGTTTTATGCATAAGAAAATATTGCTTAGTTTATTTGTATTGTTTAGTAGCTTTTTTTTATTTCAGATTAATTATGTTGAAGCATATTCTAATCTTCCTACTTATGCAATAGAAGATAATTGTGATGCTATTTTAGGTGATCCTGAAGTTGATGGGACAGTTGCTAATTTTTTACAACAGATATTTACAATAATGGGGTATTTAGCACCACTTTTGTGTGTTGTTTTGTCAGTAGTTGAATTTGTTAAAGCAACAGCTAGCCAAGATAAAGACGCTTTAATGAAAGCAATGAAAAATACGGGAAAGAGACTTATTTTAGCTGTTTTATTATTTTTCTTGCCTACTTTGATTAATTTTATTTTCCCATTACTTGGATGGTATGGAACTTGTGGAATAAAATAGGAGGCGGCTTTTATGGGTACGTTATTTATTATTGATGCTATTAAACAGGGGTTTATAGGTATTATTTTAACTTTAGATACTTTAATTTTTGGTTTAATAGGCTCAGCTTTTAAAATATTTATAGCTTTAGCTGGAGCTCGATTATTAACATCTGAAACTTATTTTGAAATTGCTAATAAGCTTTATGTAATTATTGGCGTTTTAATGTTATTTGTTTTAGCTTATGCTATTTTAAGAGGAATTGTTGATCCTGATCCAGATAAATCAATTAAGGAACATGCTGGACCTAAAATGTTGAAAAATATTATTATAGCTGTTTTAGGACTGGCTTTGGCACCTTCTATTTTTAATTTGATGTATCAAGCTCAAGGTTTGATTTTGGAACAAGATGTTTTAGGAAAAATATTCTTTAGAATAGAAAATACTGAATTAGTTCAAACTTCAGATGGCGAGAAGAATCCTGATGAATATGTAAAACAAATTGGGGGATCGGTAACGGCAACTAGTTTGTGGCAAGCTTTTTTCCATCCTTCACCAGATAGTGGTTTGGATGCGAGTGAGATTGAAGTTGATGCTTCTGGCTATTTTGTTGATGGCGCTGTTGGTTTAGCAGCTTGTGCAGCTGGAATTGGTATTATGGGAGCTGCTGGATGGACTGGGGTAGGCTTGTTAGTTGGTGGTGTTATCGCATTGTTTGGTTGTGGTTCAGCAGCTGGAAATATTATTGCAGGAACTGAAGCAATCAATTATGATAATTTAACATTGGAACAAGCTTATAATTTAACTTCTGGTGGCCAACCATTTGGAATATATACTGCTTTTTTAAGTTGTTATACTGATGATGGTTCTATTGAGTATTTATTTATTATATCAACTATTGCTGGGGCATTTGCTTTATATGCTTTTGTTTCATTTAGTATTGATATGGGTATTAGAGCTGCTAAGCTAGCATATTTACAAATAATTGCTCCGGTACCTCTCGTAATGCAAGTATTACCGAAATTTCAAGAAAATTTTAAAAAGTACATAAGTTCAGTTACTTCGACGTTTTTAGAAGTATTTGTTAGAATTTCAGTTGTTTATGTGGTTGTTTATATAATATGTCACTTATCTGATATGTTTTCTACTGCTGATGCATTATGGGGTAATGCTGATTTATCTACGGCAGAATTATTATTTGCCTATGCATTTTTAATATTAGGTTTAATAGCTTTTTGTCGTCATGCTCCAGAAATGATAACACAAACATTGGGTTTGCCTAAAGGAGATATGCATTTAGGTATTGGTAAGAAATTAGCTGAAGGTGGGGCTTTCTCTGCTGGAAGTATTGCTTATGGTGGAGTCACTTCGGCTGTTAGAAATTGGAATAGTAATAAAGGTAAAGGAATTGGTAAACAAGTTACTTCAGCACTTGGAGGTATGGGCTCTGGAGTGGGAAGAGCTGTACGTGAAAATTTCTTGGGTCCTAATCATAAAGAAGCTCAAACTTGGAGCGATATGAAAAATGTTGGAGAACGTGCTGCTCAAGGAGCAACTGATGCTCGTGATGCACGTAATCAACGTAAAGAAGATTTGGCAAATGCACAAAAAAATTATGCGGCTGCTAAAACTGCATATGATCAAGCACTTGCTGATTATAATTTTGCGCCTACTAGTGATAATAGAGATAAATTAGAGGAAGCTAGAAAAGCTCTTAGACAAGCACGTGATCAAGTTATTAATAAGACAGCTGTTGGTTCATTTGTTAATAAACAAGGTGAGAAAATTACTGCATGGTCTATAGGTACAGTAAGCACAGCAAAAGAAGAAGCTTTAATGAAATTTGGTAGTGATTTAGATTCTTTAAAAGGCAAATTACGTGACGAAGCATATAAGAAAAATGAAACTGCACGTCAGTTATATGATGCATATAACAATTTAAAAAGTGCACCTATTCAAGAATACATTGATGGGTATGATGAACAATCAGCTAATGCTGAATATAGAAGAAGAAAAGCTTTACTAGATGCTGATGCTAGTTTTAATACTCAGTTATCTGATTTAAATGCTAAGAGAGAGGCTTTTAAAAAAGTAGTAGCAGAGGGTAAAATTGCAGGTAATCCAGATTATGATAATGCTAAAAGAGAATTAGATGCAGCAAAATCTACTCTTGAATCTACTTTAGCATCACATAATATTTCCGCTGCAACAATTAGTGATAGTGGAGAATTCAATATGATTGGTGATATTAAAATGGATCAATTTACTGCTAGACAAAAACGCGATCAAGAGCTTGAAGGATTGCGTAATGCAATGGAAGCTGCTGCTGATGCATTTGTACATGAAAAAGCAATGGATGTCACTTCTAATACATATAGGGATATTGCAACATTTTTGTCAGAACATGCTTCTTATATTGGACAAAATGGTTCTGTACAAGTTACTGTCGGTTATGAAAAGAATAAAGATGGTAGTGATGATTACAGTCGACCAGTTAAAATGTCTATTGATGATATGATGCGTCAGTCATTTGGTCAAGCAGCATCACAAGGTAAATTTACACCTGATGATGTATTTAAAGCTCAAAGTGGTATTAAACTTGAGTTTGTTAATCGTACAACAATTGATGGACATGCCTATAAAAATATCGTTTATAAATTGTCTGATGATGGTAAGTCATACGTACCTTATGGAGTTGATGATATTACTGGTCGTGAGGTTAGTTTAACTCCAGGTAGTTATCCATCATATAAAAAAGAAGAGTTTTTTAAAGTTATTGCTGATAAGATAACTAATAAAGAATTTAAGAAAGCTTCAAGTGACACTGCTGTATCAAGAGCTGCTGATAGAGGTAAGACTTCTGCTACATATGTTAGAAATAATGATTATGCAGATAAAGTTAGTATGAAGCGTCAAACTGAAGAAGCAAGATCTGGGAAAAAATAGAGAGGATAGTGTGATACATGGATAATAATAATTATTTGATACCAGCAAACTCGAAGAAGTCCCAATTGATTTTGGGCTTCTTCAACATGTTTGATTTGATGGTTTTTATAATAGGAGTTGGAATATCAGTTATTTTATTAATGATAATAAAATCGAATAACGTTACTGTTATGTTAGGATTAGCTTCTCCAGCTATTATAGCCGCTTTTTTAGTAGCACCTGTGCCAAATTATCATAATGTAATGACTTTAATAGGAAATGTATATAAATTTTATACAGGTAGAAAAAAATATTATTGGAGAGGTTGGTGTGTAAGAAATGGCGAACGTAACAAGTAATCAAAGTGTAACTGTTGAAGCACAAAGTAAATATTCAGAAGATTGGGTTCCAATTAAAAGTATAATGAATGGAATGATTCAACTAGAAAATGGACAATATGTGACAGGTATTAAAGTTTCTCCTAAGAACATATTTATTTTAGATAATTCGGAGAGAGAAAATGTTTTATTTAATTTGCAGAATTTTTATAATATGATTGATTATGAATTTTGGTTGGTAGTAGCTGATAGACCTGTTGATATTAATTTATATTTGTCTCAATTACAACTTTTGTATCAAAGATGTACTGATGGAGCTATTAGGAAGTTAATAATTCAAGATATTAATAAAGCTAATGCTTTTATGGGAGCAGAATATAATGTTGTTGATACTGAATATTTTCTATTATTTAAAGAAAAGCGTTTAGAAATTGTTCAAAAACGAATTCATAATATGATAGCGGGACTTGCTAATGCTTCTATTAATTCAACACAAGTTACTAATGCTGATTTAAGAATGATTTTAGACAATTTCTTAAATGGGGGAATGACTACATCTTTTGGGACGGTGAGAGTTAAATGAATTTTAAGAGTGAAATTGCTCCTAAGGGCTTACAATTTAAACCAATTGATTTTATTATAAGTGGTAAAAATGCAACTATTTTAACTGTTATTAGTTATCCTAAATTTATTAATCCTGGCTTTTTATCAAATTTAACTAATATATCAGGTGTTAAAATAGTTGCTAAACATATTCCAATTGAGTTTTCAACATTACAAAATATGCTTAATAAAGAAATTGCTGATTTAAAAATGAGATATCAAACGGAAAGAGATCAAACTATTCAAGAAAGAATTAGACAAGATTATGAGTCTTTGGAAAGTTTTATTTCGATGCTTGCTTCAACACAAGCTAGAATATTTGATTTTCAATTACATATTATGATAACTGCTGATAATCCAGAAGAACTAGAAATGAAAAAAGTTCAAGTTCGTAGTTATGTAGATGCTTTAGGTATGCGTGCAATACCATTAATGTTTGAACAAGAGAAGGTTTTGAAATCAATAATTCCTATATTTCCAAAACAAGATATTGAAGATCGTATTGGAACACCTATTCCATCTGTTACAATTTCGGCAATGTATCCTTTTGTATTTGATAGTGTAAAAGATCCTGGAGATTCTACATTGATGGGAGTTGATTTTTCAGGAGGGGTTATTTTATTTAATCAATTTTTATTTAAAATAAAGAAAGAACATAATAGAAATAATGCCAATATGATTATTTTAGGTACTTCAGGTAGTGGTAAATCAACAGCTGCTAAATTGTTAATAAGAAGTCATATTCGTAATGGATATAAAGTTATTTGTGTTGACCCTGAAGGTGAACTTGAAGATATGTGTCGTAATGTTAATGGAAGTTACTTGGATCTTGGTAAAGGTGGAGAATTTGGAATGATAAATCCTTTAGAGGTTGTTCCAGATGCTGACCAAGAAGAACTTGATCAAGGATTGGGATATACTGTTCTTACAAGAGCGTTACAATCTTTAAAAGCTTTTATGAAATATTTGACACCTAGTATTGAAGAAGATGTTTTAGCAATGTTTAGTGAAGTTGTTCAAGATACTTATAAACGTTATAAAATAGATTTTGATACTGACTTTTCAACATTAACTTCTGATGATTTTCCTACTTTTGATGATGTTTATGCTACAATTAAAGGTCGTTTGCTTTCAATGCCTGATAAGACTCGTGAAAGAGATGTTATGGAAAGACTTGAGTTAAAGGTAAGACCTTTAACTAAGGAATTAAGGTATTATTTCTGCGGTCATACAACTTTAAATATTGATAGTAATATTATTGTCTTTAATATTAAGGAATTAATGAATAGTGATGAAAATATTCGTAATGCTTTATTCTTTAATATTTTAAAATATGCATGGGGATTAAGTTTGGATAAGAGTTTAACTACAGTATTATGTGTAGATGAAGCGCATGTATTGTTATCAACTAGAAATGAATTGGGTGCAGAGTTTTTAGCTCAAATTCAAAGACGTGCACGTAAATATAATACTGGAACTATTATTATTACTCAACAACCTACTGATTTTGCAGCACCAAATTTAATTATGCATGGTAAAGCTATTTTTGATAATGCTTCATATTATTTAGTTATGAGTTTGAAAAAACAAGCTGTTGAAGATTTAGCTTTATTAATTGATTTAAATGAAAGTGAAATGGATAGTATTAAATACTATAATCAAGGAGAAGCTTTATTTATTTGTGGAAGCCGTCGTATGAGAGTACGTATCTTGTGTACTCAAGAAGAATTAGATTCTTTTGGAGCTGGTGGTGGATTATAGTTAAAAGAGTTGCTTTGCAACTTTTTTTATTTTTTGTTTTGTAAGTTTATGGTATACTTTTTATAGTGTGGACGGTGGTATTATGTCTGATGATAAAGATAAAATATTAAAGGAATTGGAAAAGAAAAATCCTGATGAAGAAAAGGTTGTAACTTATATTGAACATGAGATAGAAAATGAACCAGAAATTCAAGTACCAGTAGAAGAAATTGGAAGAAACAATGGTTTTAATAATCAAGGGATTAATAATATCAATAGCAATCCAGTTGATACATCTAGTGTTAGTCGTCAACCTCTTACAGGAGTAACACCTAGCGCACCTGTTAATCAACCTAATAAAGGTTCTGGTTTAGAAAGGCAGTCATTAAATAAAGGTAATGAACAAGCTCCTGATATAGGTAAAGATTATGGTAAATCAATGCCTACGCAACCAAATATTCCAAAACCAGTTGATAGTAATCAAGGAGGGAATGCTGTTCCTAGAGAGTCAGCTATGCAAAACGGAATTCCACAAGGTAATGCGACACCTACTTTAGAACAACAGCCTGATGAATCTTTACCAAAGAAAGATGGTTTAGAAAAAAAAGATGCTGATAAGCAAGATGATGTATCTAAAAAAAGTGATGATAACTCAAAGAAGCAAGATGGGAAAGATACGCCTCAAGGTGAACAGAAAACAGAACCTGCTGTTAGTGATAAAAAAGGTGATGGTTCTGATTTAAAGAACAAGAAACCAACAGATGATAAAGGTGAGAAAGAAAAGTCAGGTCAGCAGCCAGATGGTAATGGTTATGGAGCTTTAAAAAATAAGCAAAATGGGTCAGCAAATGATATATCTTCAAATGCTCGTAAAAACTTGGCTCATAATAATCGTATAAAAAAGGGAAATTCATCCTCTTCATCTACTAAAAAAACAACTACAACGAAAACAGGTAGTAGTTCAAGTAGTAGTAAACCTAGTTTAACTTCTAAATTACGTAATGGATTAAATAAATTAAGAAATAGAAAGAAACCAAAAGGAAAAGTTGGAGCAAAAGGTGCTGGTAAAATAGCTAAAGATGCTTTAAGTTTTTTAGTAAGACATCCGTTTATTGCTATTATTATAGGTGTAATAATTCTTTTATTTATTTTACTATTATTTGAGGAAATGGAAGGAAAGAGTTCAAGGAAAGGTGGAACTCATTGTACATATAGTTTAAAAGGTGTGGTTGCTTCGGGAGAAATTGAATTAAGTGGATTAAAAGTAGAATTAATTAATTGTGATGGAACAGAAAGTAATTATACGGTTTTAGAAACAATTGATTTTGAGAAATATGTATTGGGTGTTGCGTTAGCAGAAATTGGTCCAGATTCTCCAGATGAAGCTATTAAAACGCAAATAGTAGCTGCTCGTAATTTTGCACTTACTAGAAATAGTGGAATGTGTCCAGGAAACCAAGATAATTGTTTTTATGGCTATAATGCTTCTACTGGAAAAATTAGAATGAGAGCTTGCGAAGCTGATCAAGTATATTGGGATTATGAAAAGGATATTTATCGTCAAGATAGGGGAAGTATTTCTTTATATTCTCCAGAGGTTACAAGTGGAAGTTTATGGAAATCTGCACTTGATGATACGAGAAAGCAAGAAGTTTTAGCATTAGCTGAAGAAGTAAAAGGAAAAGTTTTGGTTGATACTAGTGGAAATGTTGTTAGTACTAATTATGTTGCATCAACGTCTGATCAGTTTATTTCATTAGCTAATGAAGGTAAAACATATGATGAAATTTTAGCAACTGTTTACACGGATAGTGATGGCTTTGGAGATGCTTATTGTAGTTCTTATGGTAATATTGATTATGGTGATTATGTATTATCATCAGATGGTCATGAAATTTTACATCAACCATTAGATTCCTTTTTAAGTAGTCAAGGAACTAGTTTAGAAGAATTCAATTCTTTAATAAGTGCTAATGTTCAAGATGCCGGATACGGAACTAGAGCTGGAGTTGTTGCTGCTGCAGTAACATTGATTGCTGAACTTGGTAATAATTATAATGTCAAGGTTCCTTATTATTGGGGTGGTGGTCATTACGATGGTGTAGTAGATGGAGCTTTAGGATATTGGGGAAGTACGGAATGTCATACATATGCTAATGGTCAATCTTATAATTATTGTGGCTTGGATTGTTCAGGGTTTGTACCATGGGCGATTAAAAATGGAGGATTTGATATTTCTCAAATGCTAGCTGGTGAATTTCAATATTTATCTGGTGCTAGTCGTGTTGCTTTACGAAATGATGCAGTCTTAGAACCGGGGGATTTATTAGAATCTAGTGGTCATATTGTCTTAGTAGTTGGAATAGAAGATGGAAATTATATTTGTGCCGAGGCAAGTGGAAATTCGGCTGGTGTATTGTTTACAAGAAGACCTTTTAATAGTTCCGGTTATTGGGGTGTTAAAATGGATGGATTTTATGATACACATGCAAGGAGTCAATAGAAATGAAGAAAAAAATTATTTTATTAGTTAGTTTGTTGTTTTTACTATGTGGTTGTACTGCTGAAGTAGATTTAGAAATTACCGAAGCTACAATAAATGAGAGTACAGATATTATAGTATTTCAAGATGCTAATTTTACTAAAGAACAAATTAAAGCGGGCTTTAGAAATTATGTACCAATTTATGCATCAGATGTTATAGTTGATACTAATCCTGACGAGCCAGTTCGAGGAATTAATTATTATGAAAAAAAAGAAGATGATTTAGGAACTGGATATAGAATTAATTATAAACATAATTTTGCTTTTAATAGATATAAAGATGCAAGAACTGTTAAAGAAGGATTTCGTTCTTCGAATATTCAAGTAAATAAAACTGATGAAACTATTTTACTTTCAACAGATAATAATGGCCTTTTGTATTTTAATCAATATCCAGATTTAGAAGAAGTTAAAATAAATATTAAATCTGTATATAAAGTTAAAGAAAATAATGCAGATTCAGTAAATAATGATGTTTATACTTGGGTATTTAAACGTGGAGATAAAAAGAATATTTATATGTTATTAGATACAAAGAAAGAAGAACAAACTGAAGAATCTGAAAACGAGGAGAAACCCAAAGAAGAGGTAAGTGAAAAAGAAGAAGATGACGAAATAGTTGCATTCTTTAATGAACATCCTTATTTAATTATTATCTTAGCTTTATTGTTATTTATTATAGTAGTTTTAATAATTTCTAAATTTAAAAGATAATAAAAATAAAAGGTAATAAGCCTTTTATTTTTATTAGGTTGTGTAGTATAATATATTTAAGTTTGGGGTGATTAATCTGTGAAATTTCGTATTTCAAGTAAAGATTTTATTATATTAGCGATATTTATAATATTATTATTGTATTTATGTGCTTTAATTACAACTAATATTGGGTATTTAGGAAGTACAGGAACTTTTTATGGATTAAGTCCAATTCCTGGATTTACAGAGTATTTGGGGGCAACATTAATTATTTTTGTTATTTTTGTTGTGGCTATTTTTACTTCTGTTTCTTCTTTTGTTTTTGAAAGAAAAAAAGGTATAGGTTTAGAATTTGGAGAGAAGGAAAACAAGGGATATTCTAGATGGTCTAAAGATAGAGAAATAAAAAATGATAAAGATGTTGAAGTAGTTGATCCATTAGCAAATGAATCAAAGTATGCTGGGATTCCCTTGGTAAATGATGGAAAACATTTATGGGTTGATAATGGTGAATATCATAATTTAGTAATAGGTTCTACTGGTTCTGGTAAATCTCAAACAATAGTTGAACCAATGGTAGAGCTTTTAATAAAAAAAGGCGAGAGTATGATTATTACCGACCCTAAAGGTGAACTTTTTAAAGCTGCAAGTGATTATATGCGTCAAAGGGGATATAATGTTGTTATTTTGAACTTTCGTGAACCACAAAATGGTAATGCATGGAATCCACTTACTTTACCATATCAATATTATAAAGATGGTAATTTTGATAAAGCTACAGAGTTATTAGATGATGTTGCTTTAAATATTTTATATGATCCTAATAATAAAAGTGGTGATCCATTCTGGGAAAAATCAGCTGCCGATTATTTTTCAGGTTTGGCTCTAGGTTTATTTGAAGATGCTAAAGCAGAAGAAATTAATCTTAACTCAATTAATTATATGGGAATAGTTGGTGAAGAGAAGTTTGCTGCTAGTAATTATATTAAAGAGTATTTTACTTTAAAGGGTGAATCTTCTAATGCTTATGTTTTTGCTTCTAATACTATTAATGCTCCTAGTGATACTAAGGGTGGTATTTTATCTGTATTTAGACAAAAAATAAGATTATTTGCATCACGTGAAAATTTATCTGAAATGTTATCATATAGCGATTTTGATATGCGTAATATTGGAAAAGAAAAAACAGCTGTTTTTATAGTTATTCATGATGAAAAAACAACTTATCATGGATTAGCAACTATTTTTATTAAACAATGTTATGAAACTTTAATTGATGTTGCACAGTCAAATGGTGGTAAATTACCATATAGAACTAATTTCATTTTAGATGAGTTTGCTAATATGCCACCACTAAAAGATGTTACAACGATGGTTACAGCAGCACGTTCACGTGCAATAAGATTTACTTTTATTATTCAAAATTTTGCTCAGTTAAAAAGTGTATATGGTAATGAAGATGCAGAAACAATTAAAGGTAACTGTGGTAATTTAGTTTACTTAATTAGTACAGAATTAGCTGCATTGGAAGAAATAAGTAAGATGTGTGGTGAAGTAAAATCAAGTGATAAGGATAAGACGGCATCAACTCCATTAGTTACTGTAACTGATTTACAAAAATTGAAATTATTTGAAGCAATAATTATTCGTTGGAGATTAGCTCCATTTAAAACAAAATATACACCTAATTTTAAAATGGATTGGGGTCATCCTAAGAGTGAAGCTGTTTATCCAACAAGAAAGAAGAAAGAAATTCAATTATTTGATGTAAAAGAGTTTACTAAGAAAAAGAAAAGTGAAAAGATTAAGAATTCGTTAAATGAAAAAAGTTCAAGCGGTTCAAGTAATCCTTTTGGGGGATTTAGTGATAATAATCCGTTTGCTTCTAAATCTTCTTCTAATCCGTTTGGAGCTGATCCTTTTGGAATGCCAGCACCACGTAATGAAGGTGGAATGTTTGGTGGTTTAGGTGGAGGCATTGATTTAGATGCTATGATGAAGGATATTGATCGTAAAATTGCTGAATTAGATGCTGAAGAAGAAAGACAAAAACAAGAACAAGCAAAACTTAAAGATAAAGAAAATAGTAAGTTAATTCCAGACAAAGAAGTAAAACCAGAAGAAGATGTATCGATTAAAGATATGCCTAAAGCCGGGGGAATTAGTTTATTAGATGATAGAATGAGTGATGAAATTCATCATGATGAAAAACCACATATTAAAGATGTTCAACCTATAAAAGAACAATTAACTATTGATGATACTAAAGTAGATAATAATAGTTTTAATACTGGGTACAATATTTTTGATACTCCTAAATTAGATTCTAAGAGTGATTTAGATACTAATAATACTAGTATATCTATCGGTAATGAAAAAGCTAATATAGCAGTGGCTACTAGTAGTCCTGTTGAAGAAGATGACTTTAATTTTGATTCTCTTCCTAAAGTAGAAAATGCTTCGATTATAAAACCTAATTATAGTAGTGGTTCAGTAGTTAAAACAAATGATACAAATTATAATATTTATAATTCTGTACCGAATGTGATGGAATCTATTAAGGATGAAGTTAAACCTGTTGTTGAAACTAAAAAAGAATCTAATGAATTAGTTGATAGTATTGAAGTTTCAAAGGATAAATTAAATAATATAACTGATAAACTTAATGATTATAATAAACAAACAATAAAATACAATAATAAAACTAGTTTGCCTGTTTTAGAAAAAGAGGAAAAAGCAAATGTTAATGTTGATCCTGATAAGATTGTTATTAATAGTGATAATGCTATATCAGATGATGAATTTTTTGATGATTTTTTTGGAGATGATTAGAATCATCTCTTTTTTTTGCATATAATATAAAGGGGGGATTATGAATAAAATTAGATTAGAAGAATTTAAAACAAGTATGGGAACTTTTATTGATCTTAATTATTATGATAGTCATATTATTGATAAAGCAATTCATATACCATATGAAGAATTGTTAATTAATTTTAAAGAATTACTTAGTAAAAATAAAAAATATTTTCTTTATTGTAATGGAGGAATAAAAAGTAAAAAAGCTACGGCTATATTAGATTTTTATGGATATGATGTAACTTATGTTTACAAATAAAGACATGTTTACATTTTGAAAATAAGAACAATTGTTTTTTAATAGATGCTTATATTATAATAGTGTTGTGATGTCTATGGAGTTGTTTGAATTAATAAATAATTTAAGTTTAAAATTGAATGAAGTTTTATTGAATGCTGGAATGTGGGCGCCTTTAATTTCTTCATTGTTGATTATAGCAGAAGGAATTTTAGCTTTTTTGCCTTTAGTAGTTTTCGTTACGATAAATATTTTATCATTAGGATATATAGTTGGAGGATTTGTGTCTTGGATTTTTACAATTGCTGGTAGTTTTTTGGCTTTTTTATTATTTAGAAAAGGGTTTAGTTCTTTTTTTCAAAAGAAAATTGAAAATAGTAAAAAGCTTGAAAAATTTATGGATTCAATAGATAATTTAAAATTTAGGCAGTTAGTTTTGATTATCGCAATTCCTTTTGCTCCTTCGTTTTTTATTAATTTAGGGGCTGGCTTATCAACAATTTCAATTAAGAAATATTTTTATGCATTATTAATTGGAAAAGTATTTGTTATTATTTTCTTAGGATATATTGGAAGTAGTATTTTAGAATGTTTTACTAATCCTATTATTTTA
Organism: uncultured Bacilli bacterium; assembly: GCA_944332265.1. Classification (GTDB taxonomy): domain Bacteria; phylum Bacillota_I; class Bacilli_A; order RF39; family UBA660; genus Coprovivens. Next base: position 15,600 of record CALVJQ010000012.1, on the reverse strand, counting down.
ATAAAAGTAGTCTTATTAATATTACTTGCATATTTATTAGCACAGGTAGTTAATAAAAAGTTTGATTTAGATGGGAGATTTTAAGATATGGATTATGTATTACTATTATTGTTAATTATTCTTATTGTTTTGGTAATATTAATATTATTAAAAAAGGATGATGATAAAGATATTGTTGAAAGATTAGGAAAACTTGAAAAAAATGTAAGTAATGATTTGGCTGATTTTAAATTTGATATTAATAAATTTTTGACTGCAGATTTTACAAAATTAAATGATAAAATAGAAGAAAAGTTAATGCTAATAAATGATAAGGTAAATGAAAGAATTGATCAGAATTTTGAAAAAACTAATAAAACATTTAATAACATTTTAGAAAGACTTACTAAAATAGATGAAGCACAAAAGAAAATAGATAGTTTATCAACAGAAATAGTTAGTTTACAGAGTGTATTAACAGATAAAAAAACACGTGGAATATTTGGTGAAGTTAATTTAAGTTATATTCTATCTTCTGTTTTTGGTGAGAATAATAAAGGGATATATGATTTACAGCATGTGATGAGTAATGGGAGCATAGCAGATTCTATTTTATATGCGCCATTACCTTTAGGGACTATCTGTATTGATAGTAAGTTTCCTTTAGAAAATTATGAGCGTATGACAGATAGAAATTTAACTCAAGTTGAAAGAGATATGGCTGCTAAAATGTTTAAAAATGACGTGAAGAAACATATTGATGCGATAAGTTCTAAATATATAATACCTGGAGAAACAGCTGATGAAGCTATAATGTTTTTACCAGCAGAAGCAATATTTGCAGAAATAAATGCTTATCATCCTGAATTATTAAGATATTCATATGATAAAAAAGTATGGATTACTAGTCCTACAACTTTAATGAGCACTTTAACTATAATTCAAATGATTCTAAAAAATATAGAACGCGATAAATATGCAAGAATTATTCACTTAGAATTGAATAAATTAAGTAGAGAATTTGTTAAATATCGTGAAAGATGGGATAAATTATCAAGAAGTATTGATACAGTTACCAAAGATATTAAAGATATAAATATAACAACAGAAAAAATAACAAAAAGATTTGATTCAATAAATAGCGTAGATATTGGATTAATAGAAAAAAATAATGAATTAAATGATGATAATTAAGTTATCGATACCAATATATTAAAAATATTGCTAGAATAGAGGTATAAATTGATAATTTATATAATTTATTTTGGTTATATATATCTTTAAAATAAGATAAGATATTTTGTGAAATAAAAATGGATAAGATTAGTCCTATAATAAATAATGGGTAGTAATCTTTGTTATTTATTATATATGAAATACTTGGGAATGCTTTTAAGATGAGAAGAGGAATATTTGAGATAAAAGAAAGTTTTAGAGATGTTGTTTTATTAATTTTTCTTATTTTACAAAAAAGTAAATTGCTTATAATAGGATTAATTGTTGGAATAATTGTTAATATTGACGATAGACTTATAAATAGGGAATCAAAAAAAGTTATATTATTTAATTTTTTGATTCCTTTTTTATTATTAGAAAAGAGAATAATAAGAGATAAAATTAGTAAGTTAAAGGGTGTTGTTTTAAGAGTTATTGGAAAATGAGGGATTATATAATATATGATTATGTTAAGTATAGATATGGTAATTATAATATATAAGTATTTTAGATAATATTTTTTTATTTTTGAATGCTTGGAAGAAGAAATATTAATTTTTAGGAAGTTATAAATAATTATGATAATAAATGAAAAATAAAAGAAGTTAATAAATAAGTTGTTGTTAAATATTTTAGTATTAAATAAGTTATTTAATATAAAGATATGAGTTGATGTAGATATATTAAGAAAAAAAGTAATACTTGTTATTATACTTAAAATTAGACATGATATTAAATTCATTATTTCACCTATTATATAATATATATATTTTTTTTTAATATACTTTATTATGAAAAAAATATTAGGAATTTTTTTAATTAGTGTGAGTGTTTTTATAATAATTGTTTATAGTAATTTATTAATAATGGGTTATTCATTAGTTATTTTTTTAAAATATTTATTAAAATGTTGGGAATTTTATTTTTTTATAATAGGAATTTATTTATTAAAAAAAGATAGATTTTAGTAATCTATCTTCATTGCTTGTTTTACTTTTTTAATTTGTTCTTGAGCTTTTTTACGAGCTTTTTCTGTACCATCTTTTAGAATTTTTTCGATTAATTCAGGATTGTCTTCGTATTTTTTTCTTCTTTCTTTTATTTCTTTTAAGTAATTATTCATATGTTCAATTAGTTCTTTTTTACAAAGAACACATCCACGAGATCCTTTTTGACATTCTTTACATATATTAGAGACAGTATCTTTAGGACTTACTAATTTATGATAATAATATACCATGCAAATATCTGGATTAGCAGGATCATCTTTTTTTATTTTATTAGGATCTGTAATAGCTCCCATTATTTTTTTCTTTATAGTTTCTTCATCATCTATTAAATAGATAGCGTTTCCTAAGCTTTTACCCATTTTATCATTGCCATCTAAACCTTTTATTCTAGTTGTCTTGGAAAGATATGGAACAGGTTCTTTTAGGGTATTACCATAAATAGAGTTAAATTTGCGAACTATTTCGCGACATTGCTCAATAAGTGGCAGTTGATCATCACCTACAGGAACAAGTTCACCATCAAAAGCAGTAATATCGGCAGCTTGAGAAACTGGATAACCAAGGAATCCATATGTTATGCTTTCACCATCATTACCAAATAATTCTTTCTTTTGGGCAATTTCAGCTTTGACAGTAGGATTTCTCTGAAGGCGAGCTACTGTTACTAAATTAGAATAAAAGACGGTTAATTCGGCAATTTCAGGTATTTGAGATTGAATAAAGAAATTAACTTTATTTGGATCTAAACCAATAGCTAATAAATCAGCAGTTATTTCTTTAACATTTTTTCTTACTTTTTCTGGGTCATTAAAGTTATCGGTTAAAGCTTGAACATCAGCTATTTCTAAGTAAAAGTTATAGTCATCTTGAAGTTTTACCCAACTTTGACCAGCTCCAAAATAATGACCTAAGTGGAGATTTCCAGTTGGTCTTAAACCAGTTAAAATTGTTTTTTTCATCAAAATCACTTCCTTTAAAGTATTTTATCATAAGATGTATAAAAAGTTAATTATAAAGAATAATAAAAGTAAAGGAGAAAAGAAATGAAAAGGAAAATAATAGTTTTATTGATAATGATTTGTTTTATTTTAACAGGATGTGGAAATAATATGACAGCTAAGGAAGCTGTTAGGGATTACTTGGAAATGTATGTTACTTTAGATGATAATGTATTGGAACAATTAAATGATTTTGTTAATAAAGAAGATTTAACAGAAGAACAAAAAGAGAAATATAAGGATATATTAAGGAAAGAATATACTTCTTTAACTTACAATATAGAAAGTGAAAGAGTAGAAGGAGATATTGCTTATATAACTGTTAAAGTAAATGTAATTGATTTATATAAGGTACAAAAAGATTCTTTAACTTATTTTGATGAACATAAGGAAGAGTTTAATGATGAAAACGGAGAATATGATAAAAAGAAGTTTTTAGATTATAAATTAGAACAAATGGAACAAGCGACTGATACTATTTCACATGAAGTGGAGTTTAAAGTAGTTAATGAAGGTGATAATAAGTGGGTTGTTTCTCAATTGTCAAATGAAGCTTTAGAAAAGATTCATGGAATCTATAATTATGAGGAATAATTACTATAATTATTCTTTTTTATTTGTTATAATTTTTTTAGGGAGAGATAGTATGCAGTATTCTTACTTTGATAGTTTTAAAAATTTCGCCTTGCAAAGAAGAAGAGAAGTAGTTTTTGTTTTATCTTTATTAATTATTAGTGTATTATTGTATGTTTTTCAAGATGGGTATGCTAGTCGTTTAAAGAATGAAGAATTTAATGAGATTCAAGGTTTTTTATTAGAAATTAGAGAAAAAGATAAAGATATTTATAATAAATTGGAAGTTGAAGAAGTAGAAAAAGTAGTAAAGGGAATTGATGTATCTAGTTGGCAAGGAGATATTAATTGGGATAAAGTTAAGAATACAGGAATTGATTTTGTGATGATTAGGTGTGGCTTTCGTAATTTGAGTAATGATGAAATACATGAAGATAATAAGTTTGCTTATAATATTAAAGAAGCTAATAGAGTTGGTATACCTGTTGGAATTTATTTTTATTCAACAGCAATTAATGAAAAAGAAGTTTTAGAAGAAGCAACTTTTGTTTTGAATTTAATTAAAGATTATGAGGTAATATATCCGGTTGTTTATGATTTTGAATTATTTAATCAAAAAAGAACTAAAGGGGTTAATATAAAAAGAATTAATGATAATGCTGTTAAGTTTTTAGATTATTTGCGAGCTCATGGATATCGAGGAATGTTATATAGTAATTTAAATGCTCTTAATAATTATTGGAATTTAGATTTGTTTGAAGGTTATAAGTTGTGGTATGCACAGTATATTGATAAGGTTACTTATGATGGAAAGTATGATATGTGGCAATATACAGATAAAGGAAGAATTGATGGAATAAAAGGATATGTTGATTTAAATGAATCATATTATGATTATGTAGTAGTAAATGATTAAAGGACTAGAAAAGTCCTTTTTTTCATAAAATAATTTAGGTGATTTTATGAAGAAACTTTTTATATTGTTATTGGTGTGTTTTCCTTTATGGGTAAAAGCAATTGAAGCGAGCGCATATATTGTAATGGATATGGATAGTGGTAGAGTATTGGAAGGTAAAAATATTAAAGATGAAAGACTGATTGCTAGTACGACGAAAATATTAACGGCTATAACGGCAATACATTATGGTAATTTAGAAGATATTGTTAAAGTTAATCAAGATATTTTAAGAGCTTATGGAAGTGGTGTATATATTCAAGTTGGTGAAGAGTTGGTTTTAGATGATTTATTATATGGGTTGTTATTGCGTAGTGGAAATGATGCAGCTTTAGCCATTGCTTCACATGTAGGAGGAAATGTTGAAAATTTTGTTTATTTAATGAATGAAGAAGCTAAAATAATTGGGATGAATAATTCTACTTTTTTAAATCCTTCAGGATTAGAGGAAAATGATGGCAAAGGTAATACATCAACAGTTTATGATATGGCTTTATTAACAAGATATGCGATGCAAAATGAACATTATAGGAGAATAACTAAAACAAAGGAAATTGTTGTTAAATCTAATTTAAAAACATATCATTGGTTTAATAAAAATAAATTGTTGTTAAATTATAAATATTGTACAGGGGGAAAAACGGGTTATACGAAGAAAGCTAATCGTACTTTAGTAACAACTGCTAGTAAAGATGAAATGAATTTAATAGTAGTTACTTTTAACGATAAGAATGATTTTAGTGATCATCAAAAGTTATATGAAAAGTATTTTTCTAGTTATAAGAGAGTTAAAGTATTAGATAAGAATGATGATTATGGAGATGAATATAAATTAAGAAATGATTTTTATTTAGTTAAAGGGGAAGATGATAAAATAGAAACTAGAATAACTAAGGATAAAATAAAAGAGGCAGTTAATGGGAGTATAGTTGGAAAAATAGAAGTGTTATTAAATGGAGAAGTTATAGGAAGTAGAAATTTGTATTATGAAAAGAAAAGTATTACGGAGAATAAAAGTTTTCTTAGTAAATTATGGGATTTTATCTTAAGTTGGTGAGATATGATAAATATAATATGGTTTCTTTTAATAAGTATAGGAATAGTATTTGCCTTTTTTAGTAATAATCAAGAAATAGGTAATATTATAATAGATAGTTCTTTTAATGCTTATGAGTTAATATTATCAATTGGTCCTTTAATTGTTTTATGGTCTGGAATAATGAATATAGCTAGTGGAAGTGGTCTTTTAAGAAAGTTTAGTAATCTTATAAGACCTATTTTGAAAAAGTTGTTGCCTTCAGTTAAGAGTGAAAAAGCTTTAGAATATATATCTTCTAATATTGTTGCAAATATGTTAGGTTTAGGTTCTGTTGCTACTCCAGCAGGTTTGAAAGCTATGAAATATTTAGAAAATGAAAATAAGCATAAGGGAGTGGCATCTGAAGGAATGATAACTTTTTTGGTTTTAAATACAAGTGGAGTTACTATTATACCAATGACAGTTATTGCACTTAGAAAAGCATATGGAAGTATTAATCCTACTAGTATTATTATTCCTAGTATTATTGCAACTATGGTAAGTACAATTAGTGGTCTTACTTTGGATTATTTTATTAGGAGGAAAAATGTTAAGTAATTATCTGATACCTGGTATAGTTATTGTTATTTTAGTTTATGGTTTTGTTAAAAGAGTAAGTATTTATGATTATTTTATTGAAGGTTGTATAGATGGATTAAAAATATTAATAGAAATTGTTCCAGCTATTTTAGCAATGATATTAGCTGTTAATGTTTTTATTCAAAGTGGAATTTTAGATATTATAAATGGTAAATTTAAAGAAATTATTCCTATGGTAATATTAAGGCCGATAAGCGGTAATGCTTCTTTAGCTGCTTTAACTAATATATATCGAAATTTTGGACCAGATTCATATTTGGGTTTTTTGGGGAGTGTTATTCAAGGAGCAACTGATACAACTATATATGTTTTAGCATTATATTTTGGAAGTATTCATATAAAGAAAACAAGATATGCATTGGGAGTTGGTTTGTTTGCTGATTTTTGTGGTATTTTAGCGGCCTTTATTGTTGCATACTATTTTTTTTGATATAATAATTAAAGGTTGTGATATTATGCAAAAGGATGAACGTATTAAATGTTTTAAATGTGGTTTTATGAACGTTAAAGGTTCTAAAAAATGTGGAAGATGTGGAACTTTATTAAAGGTTGAGACTAAAAGTTGTCCACGTTGTGCTAAAAAGAATAAAAAAGAGGTTAAAAAATGCGTTAATTGTGGATATAGATTTAAAACAAATAAAAGAATGATAACAACAAATTTTTTTATTTCACTTTTTATTGTAGTTTTTTTAAGTATTTTATTGGCTTTGGAATTAACTGGTATAGTAAAAAATATTGATATTGGTTTTAAAATTTTAGCGGTTGTTATTATTATTGTTATATTTTATACAACTCTTAATTATGGTAGTAAGAATATAATTGATTATAGTAATAAAGTTGACATAAAATTAGATACAGAAAAATTTATTAAAATGCGTCGTTTTAGTAATATTTCTATTATTGTTGGAGGAATAATTGTTGGAATAATTTTAATATATTTTTTTGTTCTAAAATAGAATTTTGTTGGTATAATTAAGAACGGGTGATTTAGATGGAACGTTTACAAAAAGTAATAGCTAATGCTGGTTATTGTTCAAGAAGAAAAGCAGAGTCGCTTATTTTAGAAGGAAAAGTTTATGTTAATGGTAATTTGGTTACTGAATTAGGGACTAAAGTTAATAATGAAGATATTATAGTTGTAGATGGAGTTACTTTAAATAAACAGGTTAATAAAGAATATTATTTATTAAATAAACCTCCTGGATATATTTGTAGTGTTAAAGATGAAAAAGGAAGAAAAGTTGTAACTGATTTAATCGATACAAAAGAAAGAATTTATCCTGTTGGGAGATTAGATTATGATACAACAGGAGCTTTAATTTTAACTAATGATGGTGATTTTGCTAATTATTTAATGCATCCTTCGAATGAAATTGAAAAAACTTATTTAGCAATAATTGAAGGGATAATGACAACTGAAGAAATATATGAGTTAAAAGCTGGGGTAACTATAGATGGCGAAAAAATAGTTCCTAGAAGGGTGAAAATAAAGAAAAGAGATAGCTTAAAAAATAAAGAAAAGGTTGAATTAACTATTGTAGAAGGGAAAAATCATGTTGTAAAAAAGATGTTTTCTAGAGTAGGTCATCCAGTTATTAAGTTAACAAGGGAGAGAATTGCTTTTTTAGATGTTAAAGGATTACAATCAGGTGAATATCGATTATTGACTAATTCAGAAATTAAGATTTTGAAGAAATTAAAAAAAGGTAAATAAAAAATGGATTTGATAATCCATTTTTTTATGCAGCATTTTCTGCACTTTCTGTATTTTCTGTCGTATTATTTTCAGTATTCTCAACACTAATAGCACCTACTGGACATGAGTCAACTACATCAGCACTAAAATTAGTCATATCTTGAGATATTACTTTAGATAAACCATTTTCATCAAAATCAAAATGTTCACTATCGATTGCAACACATGCTCCGCAACCAATACATTTAGTTTCATCAACTTTTATCATATTTTTGCCTCCTTTATAAATAATAACAACTATGATGTAAAAATGCAAATAAAATATTTTAAAAAAAAGATTAATTATGGTATTATTATAGATGATAGGAAGTGCTGTTTATGCAATCGAGAATGGATAAATATTATGATGGCGAAGTAGAAGAGACTATTTCTTCTTCACGTGTAAAAAGAAATGAAAAGTTATATAAAGAAGTAAGTAATTTGGAATTGGAAGATTTTGACTTAAATAGTAATGTATCTGTTATTGGAAACAACACTGATAATATAAATATAAATGATATAAAAAATATTTTAGATAAAAAATATCATGAACATCCACGTAAAAAGAGTTTTGGTGATACTAAAGAAATGCAATTACCTGAAATTCATTTGGATGAAACAAGGGAATATGATATAAATTCAATTTTGGAAAAAGCTAAAGAGAAAAAAGAAGTAAACTATGAAGAAGATCGTTTGAAAAAGATTAGAAATACACAATATGATATTTTGAAGAGTTTAGATATAATAGAAGACGAAGAAGAAATTGAAGATAATGATTCGAAAGAACATCGTGATGATAAAACACCAGTTGTGGCTGATTCGGAAAACGAAAAAAAATTACATGATTTAATAGATACTATTACAGCAAAAGAGATGATTGAAAACGAAAGTAAGTTAGAAGTTACAGGAGAGATGGATCCTTTAGATATTTTAAGTGATTTACGTGGAGATGATGAATCAACTAAAGTTATGGGAATGTTAAGCGAAGAATTAGAAGCAGCTGATTCAGAAAATGAAAGAATAATAAAAGGAAATACTTTAGGAATAGAAAAAGAACCTGTAGTTGTAAATGATGAAAAAACGGAGACTGAAGAAATATCTTTAGATAAGGAAAAGAAAAATAAGAAAGATGGTAAGATTACGAATATTGATAATTCTTTTGTAGGTAATACGACAACTTTTACTCAAAGTGATTTTGATGATTTTAATGATTTAAAAGAAGATATGCATATTACTAAGATAATTATTAGAATTTTGATTTTTACTATAATAATAATTTTTATTGTCGCTTTAGTTGTTTTAGCAAATAAATATTTAGGATTAGGACTATTTTAATATAGTTCTTTTTTTTTCATATAATATATTATGATTTTACATAAAAATAGAAAATTTATTTTTAAAAAGAAATATATTAAAAATAATTTTTTAGTAATTGTTTCTTTAATTGCTTTTTTTGTATTCATATTATTATTATTTTTTAATATGAAGATAAGACCTAAAATAGAGAATATTGTAATATATAATGTTAATAAAAGTATCTATGATTATATATTTAATATGTTTAGTTTAGATACTTTAGTTAATGAAGATATAATGAATATAATAAATATGCAAAAGAATGAGAATGATGAGATTATTGCAGTAGATTATAATTTTAGTAAAGCTTATGAGTATTTAAGTAAGGGAATGACTAATTTATATAAAGATATTGATAAAATAAATATTAAGATGGATGGTTTTGATAAGCAAAAAAAAGTTTTATTTATACCATCTGGAATGGGCAGTAATAATATTTTTTTAGAAAATATGGGGTTTAAAGTTCCTTGTAAAATAAAATTAATGAGTAGTGTTAATATGGGATTTAAAACAAAAGTCTCTAATTATGGAATTAATAATTTATTAATGGAATTATATGTTGTTATAACGACAAAAAATCAGCTTGTTGTACCATATAAAGAAAAAGAATTTGGAAATACTTACGAAATAATAATTGCATCTAAGGTAATTATTGGAAATATTCCAATTTATTATGGTGATACAATTGAAAAGAGTAGTGCAATTATCTCTAGTTAATTAAGTCTTTTTGTGGTACTATTTATATATAGTAGGTGGTTTTATGCAAGATAGTATTTTTGTTAGTAAAGCATTAGATGAGGCAATGAAATTATATAATTTATCTAAGAATAAAAAAGAATCTTTAGATTATAATAAATTTCTTTGTGTTGTTATTAGAATGTTAGTTTTAATTTATGGTGAAGAATTAATTACAGTTTATAATTTAAAAGATTTAACTTTATGGGAAAGTTTAATTATGAAGTATGGTTTTGCTAAAAATGATTATGATGCTTTTATTATTACTTTAGATAAATATTATAATTTTGATTTACGTCAGCAAAAGAAGAGTATAAAAAAGAAAAATAAGTATTTTGATATGGTGCAAAAATATTTAATTGATATGATAGTGCAAAAAAGGAGTATTCAAGCTATAGATAATAATATAATAAAAGAATTTTATGATTTATTATTTACGGCTAATAGTAGAGATTTTTATCGTAAGAGTACGGCAGTATTACTTGCTTATGATCCATATGAAATAGATGAATATGCTAAAAAGCAAAATATAGTAGTGGGGTAGATGGTATGAAGGAAATAACTATTAATAATGTTAAATATGATATTTTAGAAAATGTTAATGATGCAATAGATAAAGATGTTTTAAGTGAAAAAATTACTGATTATTTTGATGAGTTTGATTATATTGTTGGTGATTGGGCTTATGGTAAAGTTAGATTAAAAGGTTTTTATGATAGTAATAATAAGAAATGTAAAAAAATTAATGATATTGCTAATTTAAAACGATATATAGAAGTTAATTGTGCTTATGGATGTCGCTGGTTTGAGTTGAAAAGAAAAAATAATTGAAAAATGAAGTGTGATTTGCTATAATTAGAAATAGAATAGAGAGGGATTGCAATGCCAGAGAAGATCTCAATATTGAAGGAATCTGGTGAAACTTTAATATCAAATATAGTTTCTGTTTTTATGATTCCTGAAATAGGAAAAAGATATATTATAACTACTGAAAATGCTGTGGATCCTCATGGACTCACTGTTTTGCATGTGAGTGAAATTGTTGATGGCAATTTACAGAGAGTTGCAACTGATGATGAGTGGTCTTCTATTAAAACAATAATGCGTGCAATTATTTCTGGTAACGTAGGCTCTTATCAGTATTTACCTGCTATTGAAAATATTAAAGCAGCAGGACAATATTCAAGAGATATTTCAGTTAGTGCTTCGGCATCTAAACAAATGATAGATAATTATGCTAATGCTCCTAAAACAGGAAGTGTTGATTCTAATCCAGTTGGGGGAGCTAATGTAGTACCAAATAATGGAGTTAATCAAGATAATTTAAATCAACAAGGAGTTGGAACTAATAATATTAATAATCAACCTAGTATACAACCACCAATTCAACCTAGTTCAATTTTTCCTGAAGCTAATAATAATGTAAATGATGATAATGAGGTTATTCCTGGTATAGCAGAGGTTCAAGGAGGACAAAGTGTTCCTAGTGAGCCGGTTATTGCTAATAATCAACCAGTTATGCAACCGAATGTGGCTAATATTCCACCAGTAAATGGGGTTATGCCAAATGATTCTAATTTAAATACTCCTGTTTCGGTTAATGGAGCAGTTAATCAACCGATAGTTCAACCTGTTAACCCAGTTGAAAATATTAATAGTGCTCCTGTTAATCAAACTTTAAATCAAACAGGACCACAACCAGTCATTACTCAAACACCAGTAGTAGAAAATCCAGTTCAACAAACAATGCCGGTAAATAATATGGGTAATGTGTCTTCACAAGTTGTTCCTAGTACTGTTGCATCTCCTACTCTTGACAATTTAGGAACTAATCCATTGCCACCTATAAGTGGTGTACAAGTTGTAGAACCGACACAAGTTGTTCCTACTTCACAAATAGCTCAAGAAGTTCAGGAATCTAATGTTGTAGAACAAACAAAGACAAATTCGATCCCTTTTGCACCAAATGCCACTTTAGATGAAGTAGTAGCTGGTGCTCAAGAAATGTTTATGGAAGGGGTTAAGAACCTTGTTCAAACAATTCAAGAAAAAGTTTACCGTGACTTATATGCTAAAGAAGCAGAGCTTAAAGCACGTGAGGAAATGTTGCAACAAAGAGAAAATATGTTAAATTCACAAGGTATGAATCAAGTTCCAAATAATATGATGCAACAAGGAGTTGCTATTCAACAAAATTATGCTCCATTAGGAATGATGCCTCAAGGACAAGGAACCATAGTAGGGGGACCGGCACCAGTAATTAATGGACCGATGATTGTATCTGCTGATAACGATAAATAAAACTTCTGTTATAAACGGAAGTTTTTTTCATATATTTTAGTATGAAAGACTTATTAAATTCATTTTATAATATTAATATTTTACAATATAAAGAGTATAATAATGGTATTATTTTTCAAATTGATGGTATTAATTTTTATTTAGTAGAATGTGAATACACAGAGGAATATTTACATTATTTAGAAAGTTTAATAGTTAGATATTCGAATTTAAAATTACATAGTTTTGTTTATAATAAATATAATAAAATACTTTCTTCAGGATTTATTTTATTAAGATTAAATATAATGATAGAAGATATATCATTATATGATTTAAATAAGTTAAAAAATATAACAATTGATAAAATTAATAATAATTATTTAACAATGGATCAATTTTGGGAGAATAAAATAGATTATTTAGAAAAACAATTAGCTGAAATATCAAGTAATAAATTAATAAATAATAGTTTTGATTATTTTTTGGGTATTGCAGAAATTTTAATATCTTATTTTAAAAGGAATTTTAATAAAAATAATCTTATTTTAAGTGTTTCTCATCGTTCTTTATATAGTTTATCAACTATTGATTTTTATAATCCTTTAAATATATGTTTTGATTATTATTTGAAAGATTATATTGCTTATATAAGATTAACTAATAATTATGATTTATTATATGAGCTTATTAGTAATATAAAGAATAAAAATGATTATACGTATCTGTTTGTTAGAATGACTTTTCCATTTAAATATTTTCATGAAGTAGAAAATATTTTAATAGATGGTGTTCATGAACATGATTTAGTAAAAATAGTTAATGAAATTAAAGATTATGAAATGTATTTAGCTAAAATAGAGAAAGTATTTAGAATATATGTTTTTTCTTGGATAAAAAAAGAGTAATTAAAGTTTTACATTAATTACTCCTTCTATTTCTGGAATTTCTTCTTTTAATGTTTCGTAAAGGCCATTTTTTATAGTATCGTCAGAAAATAAGCAAGCTTGGCATGCTCCTGTTAGTTTGACATAAACGATATTGTCTTTATATTCAATAAATTCAACATCTCCGCCATCCATGTTTAAATATGGTCTTATTGTGTCTAATAATTCTTTTATTTTGTTGATTGTTTCTTCTTTAGTCATTTCAATCACCTAGATAATTATATCTTATAAATTGTTTGGTGTAAATAAGTAGTTGTGGTATAATACTTCCGAGGTGGAATGATGCTAAAGTATAAAAAGGATGATATCATAAAAGGAAAAGTAACAGGGATTGAAAAATATGGTTTTTTTCTTTTAGTTGATAACGATTATACTGGATTAGTTCATATTTCTGAGATATCTGATAAGTTCGTAAAAAATGTTTTTGATTATGTTCAACTTGGAGAGGTAATAAAAGCTAAAGTTATAGAGGTTGATGAAGAAGAAAAACAGATTAAATTAAGTATTAAAAATTTTAATTATCGAATTGATGATAAAAAGAAGTTGGAAGATAAAAATGGATTTTCTTTATTAAGAGATCAGCTTCCAATATGGATATCCGAGTATAAAGATAAAAAAGACAAATAAAAAAAGCAAGATGTTTCTTGCTTATTTTTTATTATGGTGCCCAAGGCCGGACTTGAACCGGCACGAGGGTTAAATCTCGCAGGATTTTAAGTCCTGTGCGTCTACCTATTCCGCCACTTGGGCAGGCACCTGTGTCTTTTTATAAGACTATTTGAGTATAACTCATTTTTTTTAATTTGGCAATACTTTTTTTGCTTTTTTATTGATATCCCTTTCATTTGCTAAAAAAGATAGGGGAGAAGAGTTAAATTTTAAAGTTTTAGTTGACATAGTTTTTTATCATGTGCTATAATCAATTTGTCGCTGAAAGAAAAAAGCGTGTAGTGGAGGAATACCCAAGTCTGGTTGAAGGGACCGGTCTTGAAAACCGGAAGGTCGTGTGAGCGGCGCAGGGGTTCGAATCCCTTTTCCTCCGCCACTTATTTATCGCGGGATGGAGCAGTCTGGTAGCTCGCCGGGCTCATAACCCGGAGGCCGTTGGTTCAAATCCAGCTCCCGCAACCATTTGGTCCGTTAGTCTAGAGGCCTATGACGTCTGCCTGTCACGCAGAAGATCACGGGTTCGAATCCCGTACGGACCGCCATATGGCTCCATAGCTCAGTCGGTAGAGCAGAGGACTGAAAATCCTTGTGTCACTGGTTCAATTCCCGTTGGAGCCACCATTTGAATTATATGTTCGAGTTTCGAACTTAAATAAAATATCAATCTTGGATTGATATTTTTTATTTGAAAATGCCGTATGAATTAGTTGTTTTATCGTAGAATAAATTTGTATGTGGTGGATTAAAAGTAAGATAGGCAAATATTAAATAGATAATAATAATCAAGATAATTGATATTTTTTCTAATTTAAGTTTTTTTGAAGGAATGATTAAATTAGGTATTAAGATGGCTAAGATAATACTTACTAACATGATGATTATAGTAACTATAAAATTTTCACCAATTATATAATAGATAGGAAGAAATATAATTAAGAAGATAGGAATAGCAATAAGAGCACTAATAAAGTTAGACAATAACAAATTATTTTTATCTTGCTTAAATTTATAATTGATAATTATTTCAATAAAAGCAGCTATTAAAATGCTTGTATATAATAATTTCATATGTTCCCAAATACTTTCGTTAACTGGGGATATGATACTTGTTATGAAGTTTGGAAACTTATCATATAAGAAATGAAGAGGAAAGCATAAAATAAATGCTATTACAATATTTAGAATTTTTATTTTTTTCATTAGTATTCACCTATATAATATTATGTATAAATATTAAAAATATATAAAAAAATGTTGGACTTTTTTTAATATTGTTATATAATATGAATAACTTTGAAAGAAGTTTTTTAATTAATCGGATAAAGTTTTAAAAAAATATTGACAATTAAATTATTAGTTGGTATACTTAGACTTGTCCAGAGGAATTATGGGCGATTAGCTCAGTTGGTTAGAGCACCTGCCTTACAAGCAGGGGGTCATAGGTTCGAGTCCTATATCGCCCACCATTTT
>CALVJQ010000011.1 GCA_944332265.1 uncultured Bacilli bacterium | reverse complement strand
TTTCATAATTACAACCAAAGAAATATGAAAATAAATAGTTATTTAATATAACTAATAATTAATACTATATAATATATTTTTATATCTAAAATAAAAGATAATTATAACTAAAATATAAAAAGATAGCATTAAGCTATCGTTAATACTTTAACAGCATAAGAGCCATTAGGTCCATCAACATTAATAATATCGCCAACTTTACTACCTATTAAAGCAGCCCCGATTGGTGATTCATTACTAATCTTATTTTCAAATGGATCAGCTTCTAAAGATCCTACTATACTATAAGTATCTTCTTCATTATCATCTACATATAAAATAGTAACTTCACATCCAACATTAACTTGTGTCTTATCTTTACTATCAATAATTGTAGCATGTTCTAATTTATATTCTAATTCTTGAATTCTTGCTTCAATTTTAGCTTGTTCATCACGAGCAGCGTCGTATTCAGAATTTTCAGATAAGTCACCATGACTTCTTGCTTCTTTAATAGCTTGAACATTTTCTGCTCTTTTATTAACTCTTAAATCATGTAATTCTTCTTCTAAATCTGCATAACCTTTTGCAGTCAATAATATTTCTTCTTTTTTTGCCATTATAGCATCTCCTTTAAAAAAACATCTTCATAAGAATACTATAAAAATTGTGAAATGTCAAACACTTTAATACGCATCATATCAAATTGTTCTAACTCTCTGTCAATCTTGAATTTAACTATCATTCTTGGATGATTAGCAACTTCTATTATTTCATCATCTTTATTTCTAATATCAGCAGGTATAACAAATTCAAAAACCTCATGCTTAGGACCAAAGAATTCAACAACATCTCCTACTTTAAAATAATTTCTCTGCTCTAAAGTAACAATCTTATTTTCTTTATCATAATCTAAAACAATACCTAAAAAATCTTTATTACTTACTTCATCTCTTCCTAAGAAATATTGCTCATTTCTACCTGGTAATCCATTAAAAAATTGACTAGTAGAATCACGATTTGCACAACGATTTAGTATACTTAAGTAATAATTAGTATATGCTATATCTAACTTATTATTTACAACCATATCAATTAAATGTCTATATACATCAATTACAGTTGCAATATAATAAACACTACGCATTCGTCCTTCAACTTTAAAAGAATTAACACCTATCTTAATCATTTCGGCAATATCACTAACCATATTTAAATCTTTTGGTGTCATACTAAAGACTTTATCTGTATTTAATGCATCAAAAACAAAGCGACATACTTGCGCACATCCACCTCTATTACTATCTCTATTAGTAGCATAATTAGATAAAACACATCTTCCACTAATACTTGTACACATTGCTCCATGAACAAAACATTCTAATTCTAAACCTGTTTCTTTTTTTATTCTAATAATGTCGTCTTTTGTTGCTTCACGCGCTAAAACAACACGAGTAGCTCCTAATTCTTTATAAAAGTTTACAACTTCGTAATTTAATGCTGATGCTTGAGTACTAACATGTAATTCCATCTTTAACTTCATCTTACGCCATAAATCCATAATAACAACATCAGAAACAATTATTGCATCAACACCAATACTATCTAAATTCTTTAAATACTCTTTAACCCCAGCTAAATCCTTATCATGAAATACAATATTAACTGTAACATATACTCTCTTATTTAAGTTATGAGCAAATAAAACAGCTTCCTTAATATCATCTAAACTAAAATTTAAAGCATTAGCTCTTAAACTATAATTTTGCCCACCAATATAAATTGCGTCAGCTCCATATAAGCAAGCTATTTTTAATCTTTCTAAATCCCCAGCTGGAGATAATAATTCTATTCTTTCTTGCATAATTATCTCTCCTTAAGTTTATATATCGTTTCTTTTTCTAAAAAACCGATATCTTCACCTTCACTCAAAGAATCATTTAAACCATTTAAAAATTTCATTATTTTCTCATGATCAATTAACATCGTATTAACATAATAATAAAGAACATCTAAATCTTTTAAATACTTAACTCCATTAAAAATATTCTCAGAATACATAACCGTGCCATATTCATTTTCCATTACTCTAAATTTAATATGTGTCCCTTTATCTTCAATAATATTTTTATCCTTATAAGGTATATTAAATTCTAAAGACCAATTAGTAAGTAATAAACGACGGCTATACATAACTTGATTATACCCATATAAATGAACACAAACCTTTTTAGAAACACTATCAACTATCTTCTTTAATTCTTCATATGTTATTTCATTACTTAAAAAGACACTATCTACACGTTCTAACCAAAAAGACACCGAATCTTTATTCGTTGCAAAATGATTTTGAAATAAAATCAATTCTAATCCTAAATTCATCTTCTTTACTACTTCATAAACTCCAATATCTTCAAAGACAATTCCTTTTATCCCATCCAATTGAGTCAAAACATTTTTTAATTTATCAATATCTTTGCAGTCAATTACACGATTTAATAATATATATTTATTCGAAACATTAACTTTTTTTATTGTATCTAAAGAATATGTATTATATCCTACACAATACCCATCTAAACCAAAAAGAAAAGCAGAAACACCTGCTTTTCTATAATCATCAATATTTTCTATTGCTGATACATATATTAATATCTTAGATATCATTTTTACGTATGCTTACAGATAAGCCGTCTCCAACATCATAAAATTTTGTTTCGAATTCATCATTATTCTTTAAAAAATCAATATAATTTTCAATTTTACCAACTAATTGTTTTAAATTACGACTAGCAATATTATTACGATTACCAACATGACCATGAAATTTTAAATTATCTGTAATAATTACTCCCCCTGGTTTTAAGAAATATTTATACTTTTCAAAAAACTTAGTATATTGTCCTTTAGCTGCATCAATAAAAATCAAATCATACGCCACACCAGTTAAATTAACTTCCAAAGCATCTTGATAAACTACATTTATCTTATTTTGTAGGCCACAATTTTTTACATTTTTAAGACACTCCATGTATCTTGTCTCGTCTCTTTCTATTGTTGTAACTTTAACATCTTCTTTAACTGAAGCCATTAAAATAGCAGAATATCCAATAGCACTTCCTATTTCCAATACATCCTTTACATCATTAGCCTTAATAAATTTCATAATAAAAGCTATTGAATCTTTTTCAATAATCGGAACATTATAATCTTTAGCATATTGCTCCATTTCCATAATTTTTTCTTTCATCAAATCACCTAAATCTAACTTCCATATTGCTTAACTAAATCTAAAAATTCTTCATGTGTTTCAGCAAAATAAACTTTACCTGTTTTAATATCAGCATAAAAATAAATAAAATTTGTCTGAGAAGGTTTAAATACAGCATTAATACTTTCTACGCTAGAATTACAAATTGGTCCAACTGGTAAACCGGCTACAACTCTTGTATTAAAAGGATTATTAACTTCTAAATCACTATATAATAAAGCTTCACTCATATCCTTTTTAACCGCATAATATGTTGTAACATCCATTCCAAGAGTCATTCCAAGTTCCAATCTCTTATGAATAACTTGAGAAACAGTTGCTCGGTCATCAGAATTAACCGCTTCTAATTCTATAATTGAAGCCATTGCTAATACTTCATGTACACTATAATTACTTCCCCGAATTAAATCACGATATTCATTTAAAACACTTCCGGTTGCCCCTAAAAGTTTATCAATTATCTCCTCAATTGAAGCATCTTTAGCAAATTGATAAGTATTAGGATACAAATATCCCTCAAGTGCATAATATAATTTATCATTTAATATTTCATCCGTCAAGAACCAATACTTTTCTATTAAACTACTTAAATATTCCTTATCACTCAATTTAGCCAAAATCTCTTCTTCTGTATAAGGAAAATTTTCTGCTATTTGTTTAACATAAGAAACTAGTCTTTTACCTTCGACAAAAGTAATAGAAACACTATCATTAACTACTTTACCATTAAACATATAATCTAATATTTCTGGTAAAGACATACTTCTGTCTAAATCATAAACACCTGCTTGTAAAACATAATTTCCATGTAATTTCAAATAAACATATCCAACAAATTTATTACGAATAAGCCTATTATCATATAAAGAATCAACTATATCTGCCGAAGAAGAACCACTTTCAACTACAAAAGTAACTTTTTCTTCCTCTTTAGAAACCGCAGTTAAAGAATAATTATAAAATATAAGAATTCCTAAACAACAACAGACAAAAAAAGAAAATATAGCAGTTGCTATAATTAATATTTTCTTTTTCCCCATTTTAAGCTGCATTATTTCCTGCTTCATCTATTTTTTGTTGAACAGATGATAATATATTCTCTATAACTAACCATTCTTTATCTGATTCAATAGGCATTAATGCAGGATTTTGTCCTGTTGGATCATATACAGAAGCATAAACTTTCGTATTACCTTCTTCATCCAAAGTATTATCAGTATAAACTATATAACTTTTCTTAGTTTCATCAGAATCAAATGTAAATAAAATTTCACATTCAATTTCTGCTCCTTTATCATCTACAATCGTAAATACGCCTTTTTTTTCTTCCATCTTACTTTTCTCTCCTTTTTAAATAGGTATCAAGTATTATACTAGCCGCAACACCATCAACCACTTTTTTTCTTTTCTTTCTGCTTAAATCAGCATCTAACAAATAATTTGTCGCTTCAACAGTTGAAAGCCTTTCATCAATAAGTTTAACCTCTAAATTATATCTTTTCTCTAAAGCATCTTTAAAAGCTAAACTTCTTTCTGCTGCAAAACCCAGTGTATTATTCATATTTTTAGGTAATCCTAAAACCAAATCTGTAATTTCATTATTCTTAATTATTTTATCTAATTCATTAAATAAAAGATTATAATCTTCTCCATCCCAATGTAAAACACAATAAGGAGAAGAAATAATATTCATCTTATCAGAAATTGCAATTCCTAAAGTTTTAGTCCCTAAATCTAATCCTAAGCATCTCATTACTTACCTAAATATTCTTCCAAAATAATCGCCATTATTTCTGAACGATCAAAATCAAGCATCTTACTTCTTGAATCTTTGTAATTTGAAATATATCCAGGATCTCCACTAATCAAATAACCAACTATCTGATTAATTGGATTATAACCACGTTCTTTCAAAGCTTCAAAGACTTCTTTAAGTGTTGATGATATTAATTTACGTTTAACTAAACTAACATCAAACAAACTTGTCTTATCATCCATATAATACACCTTCTCTAGCTCATTATAATTTTACCATTATTTTAAGTATTTGAAAAGAGATAAAAAAAAGATATTACTATCTTTCCATATATCGACTTCTAATATTATTTGTTAAAGATAAAGTCCTTTTCTTAATTGAAACATTATTGTTTCGACCACTACCCATTACTACATCAGGCTTAATTGAAATTCCATGAAAATCACTTCCCCCAGATTCTAATAAATTATACTTATTAGCTAAATAATGATAAAACTCTCTTTCATTACTACCATTATTAGTATGAATTACTTCAATACAATCTAAACCTAAACTTTTTAAATATATAATTTCTTTTTCTAGTTCATCATAATCCATTTCTAAAGTAACAGGATGTGCTAAACTAACTATTCCAGAAGCTCCCTTAATTAAAGAAATACACTCTTCCTTTGTTAAACCTTTCTTTATTTTTCTTACCCTTTCATAAACAGGTTTCAAATAACGATCAAATGCTTCTGAAACACTATTAGAATATCCTAACTCAATTAACAAAAGAGCTAAATGAGGTCTACCGATATTACCTCTAATCTTAATAATTTCTTCTATTTTATCTTGTGGTAATAATAAACCATAATCTTTTCTCAAAAGTTCAACATATAATAAAAAATTATATATTGAAGCTTCTTTCATCTCTTTTAATTTCTTATTTAACTCTTCATTTTCTAAATCAATATTATATCCTAATATATGCATACGCCCTTTACTAGCTTTAGCAGTTAATTCAACTCCACTATATAAATAAACTCCAAGATTATTATATTTAACAAACTCCTTAGAACCCTCTATATCATCATGATCAGTTAAAGCCATTATTTTAAGTCCTCTTTCTTTTCCCATCAAAATAAGATCTTTTGGTTCCATAGATCCATCAGAATAAACACTATGCATATGTAAATCAACAACACCCATTATAATCACTCCTTTTATAATTGCATTATAAACTAATAACTATTATAATAAAAATACAAATTTTTAATAGTTATGATAACGAGGTGTTATGATATGAATGTTAACTTTGAGCTATATCGTGTTTTCTATATAGTTGCAACAATTGGTAATATTACTAAAGCCAGTAAAAAACTAATGATAAGTCAACCAGCAGTTACCAAGCAAATAAAAACTCTAGAAGAACAACTAGGAGGCGAATTATTCATTCGCACAAAAAGAGGTGTTATTTTAACTGAAAATGGTCGCGAAATCTACAATTACATAAAACAAGGAATGAACTACTTTGAAACAGCTGAACTTCAATTTAGCAACTTAAAAAAACTCGAATCAGGAACTATCAAGATTGGTATTAGTACAACCCTATGCCGTCTCTATCTTCTAAAATACCTAGATGAATTTCATAAAACATATCCAAATGTTGCTATTCAAGTATTTACTGATCCTAGTAAAATAATGCGCCAAATGCTAAAAGATGGAACTATCGACCTTTTAATTGCTAAAGAAACTGAAAAAGAAGACGATGACCTTGAAGTATATCAACTGGGAACTCTTCACCAATGTTTTATCGCTTCCAACAATTTCCAAGAATTAAAAAATCGTCCAATTTCCTTAAAAGATCTAAACAACTATCCACTATTATTCCCCAAAAGTCCATCCACAACTAGAGAAAACTTTGATAAATTTTGCCATAAAAATAATATTGAAATGACCACTAAAATAGAAATAGCTTCAGCTAATCTGTTAGAAGATTTTGTAAAAATCGGTCTAGGAATCGGATTAGTAACCAAAGAATTTGCTATCAATAAAATAAATAATCAAGAAGTATTTATTATTAAAACAAAACCAGAAATCCCAAGCATTAACTTTTCTTTAATAACTCTTAAAAACTCCTTTCATAGTTTTGGAGCTAATAAACTAATTGAAATATTAAAAAAAGATCATCAAAAATGATCTTTTATTTATTCCCTTTATTATCATATTCAATATTTAAATGAAGATAAGCTTTTTCGGTTGCTACACGCCCACGTGGAGTTCTCTTAACAAAACCTTCTTGCAAAAGATATGGTTCAACTACATCTTCAATAGTTGTAACCTCTTCTCCAATACTCGTTGCAACTGTTTGAGCCCCAACAGGTCCACCATTAAACTTTGTAATTAATGCTTCTAAATATTGAATATCAATTTGATCTAATCCATCTTCATCTACTTTTAAACGATTTAAAGATGTCTTAGTAATTTCTTCATCAATTATATCTTGTTCAAAAACTAAAGCAAAATCACGAACTCTTTTAAATAAACGATTAGCTATTCTTGGTGTTTTTCGACTACGTCGAGCCAATTCCCAAGCAGCTTCTTCCTCAATTGGCATGCCTAAAACCTTACTTGTTCGATTAACAATCAAAAATAATTCTTCATCTGTATAATAATTTAATTTAGCTGTAATACCAAAACGATCTCTTAAAGGAGCAGATATATCCCCTGCTCTTGTCGTTGCTCCAACTAAAGTAAAAGGTGGTAAATCAATTCTTAAATTTCTCGAAGTACCATCTCCATTAGCAATAACAATATCTAAAACAAAATCTTCCATTGCTGGATATAAAATTTCTTCAATATAGCGTGGAATACGATGTATTTCATCAATAAACAAAACATCTCCTGGCTCTAATTGTGAAAGAATCGCCGCTAAATCTCCACTTTTTTCTATTGAAGGTCCTGAAGCTGTCTTAATATTAGTTCCCATCTCATGAGCAATAATATGGGCTAATGTAGTTTTACCTAATCCAGGAGGCCCATAAAGTAAAACATGATCTAAAACTTCATCTCTCATTTTACAAGCTTTAATAAAGACCTTTAAATTCTCTTTTATATCAGTTTGTCCCACATACTCTTCAAGTGAAGAAGGACGTATTGATTGATCAAAAGAATCTAATTCATCTCTTTTCTCACCATCAACTAATCTCCCCATCTTTTTCCACCTCTTTTATATAATCGTAAATATCATCCCAAGATTCAATACGACGGTACTCGCTATCTACATCATTAAATTGAGTTCCCTTTAATACACAAGGAATTCCTTCACTAGATACTTCAATAACATTTTTTAAATCATTATCAATAAAAAAATCTATTTGATATTTATTACATATCTCGTCCTTATGCTCACCACCCAAGACTAACTTATTATACTTAAATCCCATATTCTTAAGCCATTTCTTAGTTTTCATTCGCGTCTTTAAATCATTTTGCCTTCTTGTAATAAAAATAATTTCATTTCCTTCTTGATATAATTTATTAATATTTAAAACTGATCCTTCAACCGGTTCTAAGGTAGTAAAAAACTTACCACTACGCACATCTTTCATAAAACCATCTAAATCTAAAACAGTCCAATAAAACATCTCCATAAAAGAATAAGCATTCTTATTCTTAAAACCTCTTCCACGAACATGTAATTTATCATATTTAAGAGCTTCTTCAATTAGCTTCTTATTAGTTAATGAAATCGTATCATCTATATCTATTCCAATCCTCATATTCTTACCTCATTAATAATTTTAACGCATCTTTTATTTGTTGTTCAATAGGTAATGAAGCATCTACTTGAGGTAATATTTTCTTAACATCACCTTTTTTATAACCAAGACTATCTAATACAGCCATTAATTCATCTAAACCATCATTAGTAAATAAATCATCATTACGTACTAACTTACCTTTCAAGTCTAATATAATTTGACGTGCTACTTTATCTCCAACCTTAGGAAATTTAGTTAAATATAAAATATTTTCTCTTTCAATAGCATCATATATTCCATCAACAGGACTAGCTAAAATAGGTAATGCTAATTTAGGGCCTACTCCCTTAACATTAATTAAACGTAAAAATAAATCACGTTCCTGTTCACTTCTAAAACCATATAAAGTAAATTCTTCTTCTCTAATATGATTATATATATATACTTTATATTCTTTATTCTCTTGATATACATATGGATTAGGTACATATATTAAAAAACCTACCCCATTATTTTCTAAACTTATATAATTAGGACCATACGAAGTAACTATTCCTTTAATATAATTAAACATTTTCCCACATCCTCAAGATTAAGTATAGCATACGTTTGTACTTATTAAAAGAAAAAGTATATAGTTTTACTACATACTATACTTAAATAAATAATCATTATTTCTTATTGTTTGTTTATCTTCTATTTTAAATCTAAACTCTATATCACATTCTGCTTCTATATCAGTTGCAACTTTCGTATCATAATCAAATACTGTATAAACATGACTATCAAATTTTAATACTAAAAACTCTCCTTCTATTAAGAAAGTCCCTTCATAATAATCACCAGCTTGATCTAAAGTAATATACGTATAAAAATAAGCTTTTCCATCTTCATTAAGCATTATATAACTCTTACTTTTAGAAGGACATCCACTACTTAAATAACATTCCTTTAATTTATATTTTCCATACTCTAATTCACTATCTTTAATAACTTTAACTACTTCTTCATCTATCTTCTTCTCTTTTTTAACTAAACTATTAACTAAAGGAATTTTAATAACTTGCTTATCTTTATTAACATTAATTATTCCATAATACTCAATATTATTAGAAATATAAGTTATTTCATGCAATCCTCCAAATATATAATCAATATTACATATATTATCTTTACAAACTATTTCCGTATCATCTAAATACAATCTACTATTATTTTCAACTTCTAAAACAACATTTTCTTTAATTCCTAAATTACTTTGATATCCTTCATTATTTAAAACTTTTATCTCCTGATACTTAATTTTCTTTCTCTTTAATAAATTCGTTTTACCTATTTCTAAAAAAGTAATATCATTTTCTTCAATCTTAGAACTACCATAATAATAAATATTTATAAAATCATCTAATGTCATTATCTCATTATAATATAAATAATATATATTCTTTAAACTATTCTTATCATACATTAAATTAATTACTTTACTATAATCCTCATAATCAATTTTATCTTTAGAATCAAAGTTATTATATACTAAAGTATATCTTCCTTTATTAAACATTTCTGTATAAAGACTAACCTGATATTCATCATAATAAGCATAACAATATATTAAATATACTAAAAATAAAACAAAGAAAAATAGTGAAAAAGTAATAATTAATGTAATATACATACTTCGATTAGTCTTTATCTTAATCACTCTTCTTTCTATTTTTTACGATTCAATTTATCAAAATACATCTTAATAAATAACCATACTGTAAAAATAAAACCAACAGCTACATAAATATAAAATAAAAATCTTTGATCACTAGTTTCCAAGCCATTAGAAACCATTAAAGCTGCCCCTAAAATGAATGCAACGTCTAAAAAAGAAACAACTATACGATGAATCATTTTTTCTAATCTATCAAAAGCTTTATTAGCATCATTGATTTCAATATTAAACTTAGTCTCTCCACGTGCCATTCCTTTAAATAATTTATGTAAATCATTTGGTAATCTATTTAAACTTAATAATGAATTGACACTATGACCTAATTCTTTTTCCAATCTTTCTTTATTAAAATAATTTTTTAAACTTCCATTTTGTACACGATTTTCAAAAACTTCCATTAAATTAATTTCAGGACTAATTATTTCTAAAGTTCCTTCTAATACGACAATTCCCCTAACTAACATTGTTATATCATCAGGTAAAGTAATTCCATTATCACCAAGTAATATTAATAACTCATTAGCAAATTTCGTAATATTAATATCTTTAATCCCCATCGATTTATTCTTATCTAAAATAACTTGTATTTCATTACATAAACGATAATGATTAACTTCATACTTAGCATCTCCTAAAGTTAATAAAATACGTTCAACTTCTCTAATATCATCATTAAAAATAGCTATAATGCATTTTTCTAATAATTCTTTATTACGACTATTTAATCTTCCCATCATACCAAAGTCAATATAAGCAATTTTTCCATCTGTAATAATAATATTATCAGGGTGAGGATCAGCATGAAAATATCCAACATCAATAGCTTGATAAATATAGTTATCAGCTAACTTCAAAGCTATTTCTTTCAAATCATATCCATTTTCTATTATCTTATCAAGTTGACTTATATTATAGCCATCAATATATTCCATTACTAAAACTCTCTCTGTAGTTAAACTATTATAAACCTTAGGAACTTTAATATATTTTAAATCTTTATTTTCTAAGTAAAACTCTTTAATATGCTCAGCTTCTGTTAAAAAATTCATTTCTTCTAATGTCGTATTCAATAATTCATCTAAAACATTATCAAAAGATATTATATCTTTAAAAAATTTTTGGACATGCAAAATATGAAGAGCTTTTTTTAAAACTCTAATATCAGCTATCATCTTAGCTTTAATATTTCGACGTTGTACCTTAATAACGACATCTTCGCCATCTTTTAAAACAGCTCTATGAACTTGAGCTATAGATGCACTACCTAAAGGATTACGATCAATACTTCTAAAAGATAAAAACAAAGGCTTACCATATTCTTCTTTTAAAATATCTAATATCTCTTGATAAGACATTGGTGATACTTTTGTACGAAGCTTACTTAACTCACTAACATAATCATTACTTAATATATCAGGACGATTAGATAATATCTGTCCTATTTTTACAAAAGTAGGACCTAATTCCTCCAATAGTTTTCTAAATTTAACAGGTGTCATTGGTGAAAAAATATCATTATTTTTTAAAATCCTAATAATTTCCATTAATCTTTTTTTCCCGCTGATATTCTCATTCACAAATACCACCATCACTTTCCAACTACTATCTTACTTTCTAATTATATCATATTTAACAAACAAAAAAAGTAAAAAGCCTGCTTTTTACTTTTCTCCTTTCTCATTTTTTTGACTAACTTTAATTCCTTTTAAAATATCTTCTCTATCCTTAGCTGACATTTTATTAATCGCTTCAATAAGATCTTCTTTCTTATTAGAATTAACATTAACAACAGTTACTCTTTCTTTCATTGCTTCATTTATATTATGTTTTAATTCTTCGTTAGCAATAACTCCTTTTTCGTATAATTCCTTACCACGAGTATATAAACTATCTTTAACGTCTTTCATCTTCTCATTAGTCTCAGCTAAAGCTCCTAAACCCATAAATAATACTGTTTTTAAATCCTCTTTCATCTTAATCTCCTCCTATAATCATTATATCATAAATATTATTGTTTTAAACATAAATGGCAAAAAGAATCAATATTCCAATCATAATAAAACCAAACATTAAACTTAATAAAGCAGCTTTATAAGGTACAACGCGATAAGACCTCAATACTCTCTTCTCTTCTATTTCTTTTATATATTCCAATTGTAATAAAATACTTTCTAAAACATTATTACCATAACGACTAGCTTCAATAACACTTGTAATAATATTATTTATAATTAAACTTGGAATTCTCAGAGTTAATGAAGATAAACCTTCTTCTAAAGTCTTACCATTTTTTATATTACCCAATTCTTTTCTAAATTCATAACTTAATTCATTGTCTAAAACAGAAGTAGTTAATATTAAAGAATTTTTTATTCCTCTTCCACTTTTTAATAAAAGTAAAAAAGTACGAAAGAAAGAATTAGCTTGACTTTCTAATAATCTTTTTCTTCTTTTAATACCTAAATCTAATATAATATATTCTAAAAGAAAATAATAAATTAAAGCACATATTGGTGCGACTATATAACCATATGGTGATAAAAATAATAATCCAATAAATAAGATAATAGTACTTACTATACGCATATATCCAAATACTTTATAATTAAGATGTAAACCCATCAATTGTAATTTACGACTTATGCGATTCTTCTTATTCTTCTTCATTTATATCCCCCTTAACTACACTTCTTAAAAATAACATATATAATAAATATACTATTCCTAAAATAAGTACTAAAAACACTCCAATATCACTTAATAAAATATCTACATAACTTTTATTAAATAAAAAAATACAAACAATAAAAATTAAAGGTAACAACAAAAATACTAAATGAGCTATTTTATTTACACTTAAATAAACTGATATCTCTTGTAAAAAACGTTCTTTCATAATTAAAGATTTTTCTATTTCTTCAAATACCATAGCAGGATTAATTCCACTAACAATAACAACCTTTAATCCTTCAGCGATATTTTTAAGAACCTCAATGCCGGTTCGATAATACATTCTATAAAAAGCATCAGGTATTTCTAAACCAATTCTTATATCATTTAAAACTCTTATAAATTCATTTTTTAAACGTCCATCGCTTCTCTTTATAACATCTTCCAATACTTGTTCAGTACTTTTATTTACCTTATAACTATTTTCCATTATAATAACAGCACGTAATATATCTTGATTACTTATTCTAGAATAATGTTTTTCTTTAAAAAAACAATAAAAGTCAGGTAATAAAAATCCTAATACAAAACATACTAAAACTAAATATAATAAAATATCATTTTTATATAAAATAGCTAAAAACAAATATAATAATATCATCAAAATACCAGAAATAAATTTCAAAGATATAAAATCTATTCCTTTTCTTAACTTACTATTATCATAAATATACTTATTATAAGTTCTAGCTAAACCATTAAAAATAACTAAACTATTTAAAAAAGTACTGAATTTAGAAATAATTTTATAAAAAGATTTATATTCTAAACTGTCATCATCTAAATTAAGTGAATAATAACTAAGTCTATTCCTCATAATTATAGAACGAATATATTTAATAAGAAGATATATGAAAAATAAACAAATTAATAACAATATAACTTGTAATAATGTTTTATAATCTTCCATCATATACCTCCTTACTTATTTTTTTTAAAAATATCATCTAAATCAAAAATTCCTTCACCACGAATCTTATCTAATACTTTAGGTGTATATTTTTCTAAGACAAACTCCCCTTGAACTATTCCATTCTCACCAATTCCATCAGTATTAAATGTAAATATCTTCTTTAAAACTAATTCTTCATTTTTTACGCCAACAACTTCTGAAATATCTGTTATTTTACGACGACCATCGCGCATACGAGCAATATGAACTACTAAATCAATAGCATTATTCATATATTCCCTCATCGCTCTAATTGGGACTTCCAACCCATCCATTAAAACCATTGTTTCTAATCTATCCATTGCATCATGAGTATTATTAGCATGTATTGTAGTAATCGACCCATCATGTCCAGTATTCATAACTTGTAGCATATCAAATGCTTCTTTCCCTCTAACTTCTCCGACAATAATTCGATCAGGTCTCATTCGCATCGCATTATTAACTAAATGAGAAACAGTAATTTCTCCACCACCATCATAATTGGCATTTTTAGTTTCTAAAGCAACTAAATTACTCTTTTGCAAATTTAATTCCTTAACATCTTCAATAGTAATTATTCGCTCATCATCAGATATATAACTACCTAATATATTTAAAACTGAAGTCTTTCCAGCTCCTGCTGAACCAGAGATAATAATATTCAATTTAGCTTTAACTGCTGCTTCTAAAAAACGCGCCATATATGGTGTTAAAGTTCCATTTCTTACTAAGTCCTCCATTGTTACAATATTCTTACGAAACTTTCTAATCGTCATAACTGGAACACTAGAAAGAGGCGGAATAATTGCATTAAAACGACTTCCGTCTTTTAAACGAGCATCAACCATTGGTCTATTAACATCTATACTCTTACCATCATCTTCAATTAATCTTTCAATCGTTCTAATAATATGTCGTTCATTAATAAAAGAAACACTATAATCTCTAACTATTTTACCATCAATTTCAACAAATACTTGATCAGGACCATTAACCATTATCTCAGTAATATTATCATCTTTTAATAATTCAGTAATCGGTCCATAACCATTTACTTCCCCATCAATCAAATTAAATAAATAACTTCTTTCTTGATTAGATAAATCATATCCATAAGTAACATCATCAATTTCACTATTAATTAAATCTTTATTAACATAATCACTAACTAACCCTTTATCACTTAAATCTTCTAATATTTCAAGACGAAATTTATCTAATAAATCTTTATCTTGAAAAGAAGAATAATCATTAACATCTTTATCTAGGTTATCTCTTCTTATATTAAATTCTTCTAATAATCTACTCATTTCAAACTATCCCTTTCTAATAAATCAGTCGCCATTAAAACAAAAGTTTTATAATCATCACTCATTACATCAGCAAACTTTCGATCTAAAGATACAATAGCTCCTTTCATTATTAATTTCTCCATATCTTTTAAAAACAAATCAACTGAAAGAGAATAATTTATATCATGATTAATAATCTTTCTCATCTCATATAAACTAAAATAAGATTTAAAAGGATCACGACTATTATTCAATAACAAACTATAATTCTTAATTCCTAAACTATCAAAAATAGATAATAAACTTCTAATATTTTTTAAATCTAATGGATCATTTGTAATAAAAAACATAATCTCATTAACAGCATCTATTACTGATAAATTAATTTCATCTAAGGCATGATTCATATCAATTAACACAGCATCATATATAGAACAAGCTTTATCTATTATCGTTTTAATACATCTAGCATCTACTTTATTTGCATCTCTTGGATCCTTAGGAGCTGCTAAGATATCAATATAATTATCAACTTTTACAGTATAATTATTAAACTCCGTAAAAGAACCATTCATTATATCAAAAGCCATATTATAGACACTTTTATCACAACTCTTATTTAAATAAAGTGCAATTCCTCCACTATATAAATCCATATCAATAATTAAGACTTTCTTTTCTAATTGTTCAAATATTCCTGCAAAATTTAAAATATTAGTAGTTTTTCCAACTCCACCTTTAGCAGAAAAAAAACACATACTTTTACCTTTTTTTAATTTCATAATATCACAAACCTTCATAGTCCCCTACTATATAAATTATACCATTTTATAATCATCCTAACAAGAAAAAAGATAATACCTAAGCATTATCTTTTACTAAATATAAATTAATATTTTCTGTAATAGTTGTAGATTCAATATCAAAAGGTTCTCCTTCACTATCATTCCATGACATT
This sequence comes from uncultured Bacilli bacterium, assembly GCA_944332265.1. Taxonomy (GTDB): domain Bacteria; phylum Bacillota_I; class Bacilli_A; order RF39; family UBA660; genus Coprovivens. The sequence goes on along the minus strand of CALVJQ010000011.1, from coordinate 27,612 downwards.
TCTTTATATCCTTCATATTCAATATCTTTAAATACCGTTTTATCACTTATAATAGTATCATTCTCTTCTACTAAAAGAACACCTAATAATATATCTTCATCATATAAACTAACTTCATATTTCTTAATAACAGGTTCTGGTTTAGGAGCTAACTCTCCAACTACCTCGATATCTCCATAATTACTAACATTAATTACATAACTAGAAGTCTCATCACCATTTAAGAAATATTTATTTAACTCAGTTCCTAAAACTTTCCAACTAATTACACCATCAGGTAATTTAGGAATAATAATTTCTTTAACACCATAAGCATAACTAGTAGGATAAGAACCATCAACTAATAAATCTTCACCTAAAGAATCAACATAAGTAATCTTATAAGTAAGTATTTCCCATTTAGCAACTAATAACCAATCTTTCTTAATTGCTGTTCCACTTTCTATAATAGAACTACTATTAACATCATACCAACCAGCAAACTTATATCCTTCTTTAGTAGGTTCTGGTAAAGTTACCTTTTCACCATCAACATAAGTATTATTTATTATTCCACTTGTTAACTCTCCACCATCTAAATAATAAGAAACATTATGGCGAACAGTAATATCTTCTAATACAGCATATAAATTAATAACATCTTTATCATTATTCGTTAAATTTTTAACTACTAAATTATCTCCATAATAGATAGAACCTTGAGAAATCTTAGCCCAACCTAATAATTTCATATTTTCTGCTACATAAGAACTATGATCTCCAAAAGAACAATCTTTATCATATGTACAAACAACTTCAGGAATAGATTTACCAGTCATATTAAATTTAATTGTATATGTATTAGCAACCCATTGTGCTTTTAATTTAACATCCTTACTATATCCAATTAAACGATTATCATCTAATTCTTCATCATCAACTAACCAACCAGCAAATTTATATCCTTCTTTAGTAGGCGTAGGAAGTAATACTTCTTCATTAGCCATATAACTAACAGGAGCTTCTCCAGCAAATGTTCCACCATCTAAATCATAAGCAATAGTATAACGATACTCATTAGTCCATTTAGCATCAAGCTTAACTACCTCATCTACTAAATCAGTTGAAGAAATAAGACTATCTTTACTATATACTAAACCTGTACTTTCTGATTTCCATCCAATAAATACATAATCTTCTTTTGTAACATCATGAGCATTAACTATACAATTAGTATAAGTACAATTTTTATTTTCAACCATCGCATCATCATTATAATATTGAATAGTATAAGTTTTTTCTTTCCATTTAGCTTTCAAAGTAACATCAGAAGCTCCAACAATTACTACTTCCGTATTACTTCTTACACTAAGACCTGTACCTTTAATAACTTCCCATCCAGCAAAATCATAACCAACTTTATTTGGTACATTTAAAGTAATATTCTTATTATTAGAAGGTTCTATAGAATCATAAGTATAAGAATTAACATTCTCATCTTCTAAAATTCCACCATCTAAATCATATGTAATATAATATTTAATTAATTCGTACTCTGGAACTAAAGTAAATTCTTTTTTATCAGTTGTTGTAAAATTCTTAACCTTATTACCGATATATATCTTACTTGTATCATTAATATACCACTTATTAAATTCACGTCCTTCTGGAACATTTTCAGGTGTAATATCAATAGTACAATCTACATCATATGTACATTCTACTCTATCAGACTCATATACAAATGAATATGTAATTGGTTTCCAATTAGCTTTTATAGTAATATCTTTATTAGGTAAATCATTTCCATCAAATTCTTCACCATCATAAGTCCAATTTACAAAATTATAACCGACTTTATTTACATTAGGTAAAGTAATACTTTCATCTTCCGTAGTAAATGTCGTTTGCGGACTTACTACTTCACTAAATGTACCGCCATTTAAATCATATGTAACTTTATAACTTACAGTTTTCCAAATAGCATATAAAGTAATATTTTCAGAATCGCCTAAAATAACACCCATGTCAGTACTTTCATTATATAAAGTATCTCCGTCTGGAGTAGTTGACCACCCAGCAAAAATATAATTTTCTCGTGCCCCAAATAATGAATCATATTCAGCAAAAGAACAATTTATCTCTTCATTACCTACATTACCATAAGTACATTCTCTAATTTCAGTCGTTTCATCAAAATTATTATTATAAGTAATTTTATAGTTTATTTGTTCCCATTTAGTTTCTAATACTAACTCTTCCTCTTCACCAAGTAATTCATTAGTAATAGGAGTATCTAAATCAAAACATTCATCACTATCTTTCATTGTCCAACAAGTAAACTTATATCCAGGACGATTATTTAACGTTGGAATTTCAGCTGCTGAAATTTTTTCGCCATATTCAACATTAATTGTTTTTGTTTCAAAAACATCTTCTAATCCAGCATTTGCTAAGAATTTAACAGAAATAGCATTACCCATACAAGATGGATCAACACATTCACCATTTACATGAGTTATTTCAAAACCATCCTCAGGTGGAGTAATGTCAGACCCTGTTATAGAATCAAGCCAAATATCTTCGATAATTTTATAATAAATCACAAAATCTTTGCTTGATTCAAAACCAGAAGTATCAATCGTTGATGAACCAAGCATAACTGTAGAAGAATCAATTAATCCTGAATAAAAAGGCGATGTTTCGGGAGATAAGGAAGAAGAAAACATATGCGTACCAATAATATAAGCACCATCAGGAATTTCTTCTAAAGAGTATTGTTTAGCATTTACATTTATAAAAGCCGTAAATATAAAGCAATATATAATAGAAATAATTAATAATTTAACTCTTTTCATCATTTTCACCTCATTACTTTGCTCCATCAAAAACTTCACCGTCTATCGTTATTCTAAAAGACGAAACTCTACTAAATAAAGCATTATTCATCTTATAAGAAGAACCATACTTGGTAGCATTTATCCATACGCCAGAATAATAATATGAAATACTATCTATATCAGAATTACTAACTCCAGAAACAGTAAATAAGCATTCTTGACCGGCAATACCACCAGTTTGTGTACAAGTAACCTTAAATTTTTGTTTTGTCCACTCTGCTCTTACCGTCATATTATTATAAATCTTTGTTCCAGAAGCATTTCCGCCACCTGAAGTAACCCATTTAGATAAAGTATAATATTTTTTCGTAGGTTTACAGCTATTTAAAGCACTAGTAATTGCTGAGCCAGATTCTAACTTCTTCGTTGCACAACTACCACTGCCACCATTTAAATTAAAGCTCAAATTATAATAAGTCTTAGGATTTGCACGCCATATTGCATAGAAAGTTGTATTTGAATTAATTCTTCTTGAAGAAATATTTGAACTACTTGCACTCTTACTTGTATTAAATCCTACTAAAGTATAACCAGCTCTTGTAGCAGTACAAACATTTCTTGCTAAACCACCAGCATCAATTGTTTGAGTTCCACAATTCTTACCCAATGTTCCACCATTACCATTAAAACGAACAGTATAAGTTTTATCTTCATCTTCAGTATTATCATCTTCGTTTTGATCATCTTCTGGTTCTTCAACTTGTTCCCAAACTGCAACAATTGTTAAATCCATTAATACAGGTTGATCAAAATTATAATCAAGACCATTTACTTGCCATCCCTTAAATTCAAATCCATCTTTTACAGGATCCGCAGGACGAACAACAGGTTGCCCACTTTCAATTACTTGATTAGCAAAAGTAGTACCACCATCAGTTGCAAAAGTAACTGTATAATAAACTTTATCAGGTTCTAATTCTTGCCAAGCTGCTTTCAAAGTAATATCTCCTGTTACACTTTGGCTAAAATCATATAGTTCATCACCTAACATCCAGCCAACAAAAATATACCCTTCACGAGTTGGATCCTCAGGTGCTTGAAGAGCCTTCCCATCCTCTATTTCAATAGCTGCCACATTACCACCATCATTTGGATCAAAACTTACTTTAAAAGTTTCTAAAACTTCCTTCGAATTATTAGTAGGCATTACACAAAAAAGAGTTATTATGCCAATACAAAAGACTAATAACAAAGTACTTACAACTAAAGCTTTTTTCTTTTTATTATTATCCATAAGATTCACACTTCCTATACTCTATTAATAAAATTATAACATTACAATATCTAAAAGTAAATCAGAAAAACACTCATCTCTACTATTATTATTTTACGCTTTCTAATAAACTTTATGTCATACAAAAAAAGGCAAAATTATTTGCCTAATATATCTCTAGCTGCGACTAAACCAGTAGCTGCTGCTGTTACAATATTACCAGCTTTACCAGCTCCATCGCCAATAAAATAAATGTTATCATTTTCAAGTCTAAAATGATTATTAGTTTGAATCTCATTACTAAAAAACTTAATCTCTGGTCCATATAATAACGTATCATCATTAGCTACTCCAGGTATTATCTTATCTAAAGTCTCTAATCCTTCTAAAATATTAGTTATTATACGATGTGGTAATACTAAAGCTAAATCTCCAGCCACACAATCTTTTAAAGTTGGTTCTATAAATCCTTTATTTATACGATGCCACTCACTTCTTCTTCCACTTTTTAAATCTTTTAAAGATTGAATAATAGGTTTTCCGTCTCCTAAAACATTAGCAATTCTAGCAATACTTTCTCCATACAATCTTGTATTAGTTACAGGTTCTGTTAAATTAATCTTAGAAATAAACGCAAAATTAGTATTATTACTTTTTACTTCTTTTAACGCATGACCATTAACACATATATAACCATAATAATTTTCTTTTGCCACAAATCCTCCAGGATTAGTACAGAAAGTTCTTATTTCATCACCATAAGTATGTGTTTTAATAAAAATAGTTGGATCATATATAACATTAGTTATTTCTTCCATAATATCTTTTCTTACTTCTACTCTTACTCCTATTTCAATACTTTGTGATAAATAAGGTATTTGATACTTATCTGCTAATTCTTGAATCCATTTAGCCCCAGTTCTTCCAGGAGCTACAATTATATTAGTACCCTTTAATGTAATTTGTTCTTTACCTGTTACATAAGTCACTTCATGTTCATTCTCATTAATAGTCTTTATATCAGTAACTGAAGCTCTATCAATTAAAGTAACACCATTTTCTATCAAATAATCACAAATACCATCTATATATTCAGGTAAATGATCACTACCCAAATGTTTCTGTTTAATAATCAACAACTTAGCTCCTGCAATTGCTACCTTTTTCCCAATTTCTTTAGCTTCATCCATATTACTTGGATAAACTTCAGCATCCATCTTAAATTTATTAAAAACTTCTTCAGTTTCATCAATTAACTTATTAGCTTCAGATTCTAACATATATTTAGTTAAATCACTTTTTCCTAATTTAGGAATAAAATTAAGTTTTCCATCAGAAAAAGTTCCGGCTCCACCATATCCAGCTAAAATTGCACACGGATTACAATTTTGACAAGGAATTCCTTTTTTATTCATTGGACAAATTCTATTTTGAACTCTAAATCCTTTATCTAACATTGCTATTTTCAAATTTTTATTCTTTGTAATTAATTCATAAGCACTAAATAAACCAGCAGGTCCAGCACCTATAATAATAACATCATACTTCATTCTTCTACCCTCCTCATAAATTCTAACATAAAAAAAGACAAATATACTAGTCTTTTTTTAATAATAAAGCATTAATACCCATTTTATACTCTAATCTATATAATTTATCCAAAATTCTATATACATGATTTATATCCTTACCATTCATTAAATCACGACCACTTATAGAAAATAAAGCCATTAATTCGTTTCTTGTTGTTGAACTAAACATTTTACCTTTGTTCTTTAATAATTCTATTACTTTATTTCTATCTAAATCTTCAAAACTTAGTACATTATAATTATCTACTAATAAATCATATAAGATAACATTACTTATCTTTACTGATATTCCATTTAAAATTCCCCCTTTTTTTATTCTAGCTAAATATCGTAAATAAAAAAGTTTATGCTGATAATTCATTTCATTTGCATGCTCTTGATAATATTTAAAAATATCTTCATCACTAAAGGGTATATTATTTCTAATTCCATCTTTATATTTACATATACATAACATCAAATTATTAGCAACACGATTAACAGCCGAATTATTCATATCTAATTTTAAATAATTAATAATTTCTGGAATAGTTAAACGATACAATCCAACCATCCCATAATATAAATCAAATATCTTGATTGCTAATTCTTTATTACCACAAAAAGGTATATCTTTATTATTTCTAACTTCTAAATAATAATCAAAATCAAACTTCTTTACCTTTGGATTATTTAATAAATCATATAAATATACCTTTATATTTCCTACTATTCTACTCATCTTATCAAAAGTTAAATTATAAATAGTAGCTAGTTCATTAACCGTTAAGCCTTCTTTATAATATTTTTCTATTATAGTACGATCAGATAAACTAAAATATTTCATATTAGGTAAAATATCCTTCTCATAATCAATCTTACCTTCTATCTCTTTATTTAAATATTTATATATACTTACAATAGCTCTATTATATCGTCTAATAATACTGCCTTTATTATCCTCCAAAATATTAACTAAATCATCCATTGTTTTATATGGATAACCTTTCAACTGAAATAAATAACATATAATATCTTTCTCTTTTTGTGATAAAGGTAAATGACTATCTTCCAAAATCACATCTAATTTATCTCTTTCAATATATAAATTAGGTACTTCCTTTATTCCCTTTTTTAAACCTTTAATATTATTTACTATCTCTCGATATAAATGATAATAACTATTTATTGTTATGTTTAACATTTTACAAATCTCTGTTTGATTATATTTTATTCCTTCTTTATTATATATCGATTTAATTCCCCAATATAAGCTAGCAAATTGTTTCTCTTTATCACTTAAAACACTTTCACTAGGATGTCTATATACTTCTCTTATAATATCAGATTCCTCAATTTCAACATCTCTAATTAAATAACTATAATATAATAAATTAAATCTTCTTGAATACTTATTTACTTCACCAATCGAAATACCTAATAATAAAGATATATCTTTATTAGTCTTATATTTTAAATATTTTAATCGTAATATATCTTTTTCTAAAGTACTAATTTTATCCTTATAATATTTAAAATAATTATCTAGTTCTTCTTTAGTAATTACTAATGGTTTACTTATTCCAAAACGATAATTATCAATTTTTCTAATTCCATCAGTAATTATATTAGATAAACGATATTTAGAAACACCTAATACTTTAGATATCTCATCATAATCTTTATTATCAATTAAATACATTAAAAGAGCTGTTCTTGTTTCTTCTGTATATTCATAAATTCTATTATTTATATATGGAATATATTTCTTTTTATCTATTTCTAACTTATTTCCATAACCACAATATAAAATAATAGCAGCTTCTCTTGCATCACTAATCATATCATGCATCTTTATATAATCAATATTATACTTAAGAGCTAATGCAGATATAGAATAAGTTTCCCCATTATACCCATAAAATAAGTCTAATAATTCAATCCTTTTAGCTGAAAAACTATCTTTATATTTAGCTCTAAACTCTTTATATTGTTCCAAACTAAAATTGTATTCAAAATAGCAATAAATATTATAATACATTCTTTCTAATCTATCGATTAAATAATAATATCTATAATATAAAGAACTTCCTTTATAAGTTGAAATAAAATCTTCTTTTTTTCTCGTATTAAAAAAGTAGCACTCTAAAAATAAACGTTGTTCCATATTAAAATCATTAATATTTTCTTGATAAATCCCCCATAACTTATTTTTATCTAAAATAAAGCGTTTCTCCTTTAAACCAAAAATACTTAGATTAATATCTTTCATTAAATTACTTTTATTAATATTCCCCACTTGTTTTATTTTAAAAAACTTTTCTAATAATCGTTTTTCATCATTATTAAATTCATCTTGATAATCATTTATTTTAGTTTCTATATCATTCCATGTTAAAGAAGCATATCTATCTTTTATAAATTTATAATCAACAAAATTAATTGACTTAGATAAATTAATTTTAAAAATCTTTGTTCCATAACTTTTTAACAATTCATCTCTATATAATCTAAACTTCTCTTCATCTAAAAAAGCTTCCTTAATCTTAATTATTAAACTCGTATAATACCTCTTATAATCACTATCTTCATATCCTAAATAATCCCCTATATCTTTACTAGGTAAAGCATATTTACCAAAATAAAGGAAATATAATATTTTACATTCATCTTCACTTAATAAATCTTTTACATACATAAACTTACAAATTTTAACTGGATCTATAGGTTCAGTATTTATATAATTATAATAATTTCTTTCTCTTTTTAAAATCTTAGCATATAAATTAATACTTTTCTTTGAATTTTCCTCCATATATGGTTTTATCTTCTTTAATGCTTTTACTTCAATTTGACGTACTCTTTCCCTAGTAATAAAAAGTTTACTTGATATACTTTCTAAAGTACTTTGATGAGGAGCTAAAATTCTATAATAAATAACATAATATTCTACAGGAGATAATACTTCTTTTAAAATAACAAATAACTGATGTTGAACTATTTTATCTTCTACTTCATTAAAATCATTTCTTGAATCAGCAATCATCTCTCCTAATTCTGTATTTTTATCATCGTTTATTTCTTTATTAATACTTACAACCACTGAACTTGCTTGTTCTTTAATCTTTTTTAAAAGATTTAATGAAATATCAAGAATTTTACATATTTCTTCATCACTAGGTAAATTCTTACCAACTTTAGTATACTCACTAACTAAAGCTATATATTTTTTCCTTTTTTCATCAAAATAAACTGGTTTTCTAATTTCTTCTTCCTTATTAGATATAGCTCGCCAAATAGCTTGTTTAATCCACCATATAGCATAAGTAGAAAAAGCACCAATTTCAGGATTATATTCCTCAATAGCTTTAATTAAGCCTAAATTACCTTCCTGTATAATATCTAATAATTGTAAATGAGATATTTTATCACGATATTTATAAGCTACATTAATAACTAATCTTAAATTGCCTTTAATCATTTTATCTCTAGCTTCAATATCACCATTTTTATATTTTCTTGCTAACTCTTTATTATCATTAATAGAATTTAATGGATAACTAAATACTTCTTTCATATATAAAGAAATAGCATCCCCAGTAAAATAATTTTCAATCTCTTTTTGTGATACATTTTCTATTTCCTCATTACCCATATAAACCACCTTTTTTTATTATATCAAAAAAAAGAAAAGTTCTATTTTAAAACTTTTCTTATTTCATTTAATTCATAACTAAATTCTCTATCTAAATTAACATGATATATACCTAAATATAATAGCATATCTAATGTAGTAATCTCTTTATTTAATACTTTCTTTACTAATTCTAAAATCCTTTTAGGATTTTTCCTATATATATGATATAATCCTAATGCATAATAAAAACTATTTAAATACTCCCCACTTCTACTTTGTACAACCTTATATAAATCTTTATCATTCTTACTTTTTTTCATTCGTGTACTTACATCTATATAAGAATATCTTTCATTATTTAATAAATTCATTCTAATATTTAAAAATTCTTTCTTACGCACATCATTTTCTACTTGAATCATTTCATAAAATAATGGTATTACATCTCCTAAAGAATTAACTAAAATATACTCATTATAATTAACATCTTTTAATCCATGAATAAATTCATGAGTTAAAAATATATCCGCTGTTACTTCATCCATCTTTTTAGGTATTTTAAAAGATTCTACTCTTCCAGATTCCCTATCTACTTGCATAGTTTTATCATCAACATCAAATATAATATGAGTCATATAAGCATAAGAATAATTGATTATAGGTAAAAAACTAACTAAAGAAAAACGAAATGACGAAAGAGAAATATCATCACCAAAAATCTTCATATTAGCAACACTTTTATGAAAAATATCTTCAAATAAAACAGTTTTTTCACTTACAATTGCCCCTGTTTTAATATCTCCTAAAGAATTAGCCACATAATTGGCTGCTCTTTTATCTTCTGGGGTTAAATATTTCAATCCTAAAATATCAAAAGCTTTTTTATCATTTAATAAACGTTCTTTAAATTCTTTATTCATAAAATTCCCCCTGTCACTATATAATTATAACTTAAATAACTAATAAAACCAAATCTAGCTTATAAAAAGAGTAGAATAACTACTCTTTAAAAGTAAACACATAATCAAGTATTTGAACATCGTCTCCACGTTTAGCACCTAAACGTTCCAACTCATCTTCAACACCCATTCCTCGTAACTTACGAGCAAAACGATCTACAGATTCATCTTCTTGAAATTTAGTCATCTTTAATAATTTTTCTATTTCTTCACCCTTCAGTATCCATACACCACTATCATCACGTGTAATTGTAAATGGTTTTTCTTCATTAAATTTATATACAATATGACTTTCAAAATTATTTTCTTCATATAAAGGTTCTAAAACAGCGTTTTCAAGCATATCAGCAAGTTTATAAATCATTTCATCCAATCCTTTTTGTTCCATTGCTGAAACACAAACCACTTCTAAGTTAGGAAATTCTTTTTTAAACTTTTCTAAATTAACTTCAAAATCTGGTAAATCCATCTTATTAGCAATAATTAGTTCTGGTTTTCTTGCTAACTTTTCATCATATTGTTTTATTTCTTTACGGATAGTTAAATAATCATCTATCGGATTACGTCCTTCAAAAGAGCCCATATCAATAACATGACCAATAACTTTCGTTCTCATTGCATGTTTTAAAAATTTTTCACCTAATCCTAAACCAGAAGATGCACCCTCAATCAACCCTGGTAAATCAGCCATTACAAAACTACGTTGATCTTTTAATTTAACAACCCCTAAATTAGGACTCAATGTAGTAAAATGATAAGCTGCTATCTTAGGATTAGCCCCACTAATTAAAGATAATATTGTACTCTTGCCTACTGAAGGCATTCCAACTAAACCAACATCAGCTAAAACCTTAAGTTCACACTTAACAACTCTTTCTTCTCCTGGTTCGCCATATTCACTCATTTTAGGAGCTGGCTCTTCTTGCGTAGCAAAAGCTTTATTACCACGTCCACCACGTCCACCATGACAAACAGTAAAACGATCTCCATCACGAACCAAATCACAGATTACTAAACCTGTTTCATTATCAATTAAAGTCGTTCCCTCAGGTACTTTAACAATAACATCCTCTGCATTAGCTCCATGTTTATTACTACCTTTACCATTTACTCCTTTTGAACCTTTAATTATCTTTTTGTATTTTAAATCAACTAATGTCTTTAAACCTTTTTCTACTTGGAAAATTATATCTGCACCTTTTCCACCATTACCTCCATTAGGTCCTCCTAATGGAACAAACTTTTCTCTTCTAAAAGATGTACAGCCATCTCCACCTTTTCCAGCTATTAACTTAATAGTGACTTCATCAACAAACATCAAATCACCTCTCTTTCATCATTGTATCATAAATAAAAGACCTTTTAAAAGGTCTTTTATAAACTAAGCTTCGTAAACACTAACTTTTTTCTTGTCTCTTCCTAGTCTTTCATATTTAACTACACCAGAAACTTTAGCGAATAAAGTATGATCTTTACCCATTCCAACATTTACTCCTGGAAAAATCTTAGTTCCTCTTTGACGGTATAAAATACTACCTGCACTAACAGTTTGTCCATCAGCTGCTTTCGCACCTAATCTACGACCTCTAGAATCTCTACCGTTTTGAGTAGAACCTTGAGCTTTAACGTGAGCAAATAATTGAATATTTAAACTTAAAAATTTCATCATTTAAACCTCATTTCTAATCTCAATATTTTTAGGATACTGACAACTTAACTCCTTAAGCATTCTTATAAGATTATCTAAAATCTTCTGATTAATTTCAGTATCATTTAAAACTCTAATTTTTAATAAGCCAGCTTTTTCTTCATAATCAATAGTCTCTTCTAAAGCAATTATGTTATTAATTGAAGTAATTGCCATTGTACTAACAGCCGCACAAACAATATCTTTTCCTAAATTATCATAATCAGCATGACCTTTAATTATGATTTCCTTAACTTTCTTATCTTTTTTCTTAATATTAACTATTATCATAATTATTTAACAATTTTCTTAACAGTTAACTTAGTATATGGTTGTCTATGTCCTTTTCTCTTACGGAATTTTTTCTTAGGTCTGTATTTAAAAACAATAACCTTTTTTTGTTTACCTTGTTTTTCTACAGAACAAACAACTTTTGCACCTGGAACAACAGGAGTTCCAGCAACACCATCTACATATAATACTTCAGTAAATTCAACATCTTTTCCTACTTCAGCATCTAATTTTTCAACATAGATAGTATCTCCTTCAGAAACATAATATTGTTTTCCGCCCGTTACAAATACAGCTTTCATCTTCATACCTCCTTATAAATTTTAAGACGCGCCCTTAAGGTGACCTAAAGTACTTAAACCTTTTTAGTGCGGTTTTGATGATTAGCTCCTTCAAAACAACTAAGATTATAACAAAGAACTATCTGAAAGTCAAACAAATTCATCCCTTATACCTAATATTCTCCCTTTTTAAAATAATACTTTCTAAGATAATCCTTCTCTTTCATAAATCTTCCCTTAAAATAAAAATAATAATACTTATCAATTCTCATCTTTCTATAATCAGTCTCATTACTAATAATTCCATTATAATAACAATTACCTAATATTCTCTCTAAATAAAACCTATTTAAAACATACTTATACTCAATAATAACTTTATATAAACTATATCCTAAAAATATATATAATACTAAATCATTAACCCTATATATAAAATTATAACTAATAAATAAAATAAGACTTATTATACCTATTATAACCATTAATCTATAACTATTTCTGTAAGATAAAAATTTACTAAAAAAAGCCAATATAAACTTACTTCCATCTAAAGGTATAATAGGAATAATATTAAATAAAATAATTCTTATATTATACAATTTAAACAAATCAAAAGTATTTCTTACTATAATATCATTTCTAAATAATATAATAAAAAATAAATATAATAATATTTGAAATAATATACCTCCCATACTTATTAAAATATCTCTATATATTCTTTCATTTATTTTCTTATTAACATAACTCATTCCACCATAAGGATAAATAACAATTTTTCTAACTTCTATCTTAAATAATAGAAAGAAAAATACATGACCCAATTCATGTATTAATACTATTAATAATATTAGAAAAACATTTTTAATATATCCTGCCAATAAAGCCAAAAAGATTAAAATATACGTCGAATAATCTATCTTAGTTCTCTTTAAAATAGTCTTCATATTTTATCTTTTCTCCATCTTTTAAAATTGCTAATTTTATTTCATTATTTACACTAGTTCCTAAAATATCACCTTCACTAACATAATCATATAAACTATATTCACTAACTAAAACATTTCCATACCATATATCAATTCCATCATTTCCCTGAACTATTACTGTTTCTCCAAAATCATCCTTTTCTCCCATATAGACAATTATTCCTGGTTTTAAAAAATTTAACATATAATCAGTCCCAACTTCAATCGTATAAACTCCATCATTCTCCAATCTTGGCATATTTATAAATTCAATATTCGTATTACCAACTAACATACTAGATTCCTGTATTTTCCCAATATATTTATCATAAAGACTATGAATATCACTAAACCTAATACTCTCCTCTAACACATTATTACTTAAAAAATTCTTAAATTTATCATTAATATTAGCAATAATTAAACATAACAAAATTATAATAATTGATAATAATAATTTAGTTAACTGAATCTTACTATTATTTTTTCTTATCTTTATCTTCCTATAATACTTACTATCTTTCATCATATCACCAATAAATAATATGATTTTTTTAATTAAAAAATACTTTTATTATTTTTAAATAAACCAAATACAAAATAAAACCAATTATCAAATCTCTAAAATAATAATCATTAATATATCCAAATATCAAATAAGTAACATTAAAAAAAATAATATATTCTAAAATAACTAAATATATATAATACTTTTTCTTTACTTTAAATTGTTTAAAAACAAAATAAAAACATAATAACATACATAAATATATTCCAAAAGAACGATACAAAACATCTAAAATTAAACCTACTAATATAATATTAAAGATTTTATTTTTATCAATAAATGCTGCAATAAAATAAGTATTAAAAGGATAAAATAACTTTATAAAAAAATCTAATAAAAAACCAATTATAATCATTATTCATTCCTCATTACTACAACATAATTTAAATAACGATTATCAATTAGTTCAACTCTAACTTCTTTACCAAGATTATCCTTATCTATTGCTACATCTTTTACTTTCCCTACATATATTCCTTTAGGTATATTCCCGTATCCTGATGTATATACTAAAGTATCTTTTTCTATTTCCGCATACTTATTAAGTAAAGTAATCATCCCTTGATTTAAGTTTCCATACAATTGATTAACTTCAACAGAAACATTATAATCGCCACTTAATAATTTAACATATGCTGTTTTATCTAAAACTTTATCAACTATTCCTACCAAACCTTCACTATTTAAAACAGCATCCCCCTTATTTATTTTTTCATTACTTCCAACATCAATAATAACTTCATCTAAAAAACTATATAAATCACGCGAAATAACTCTCCCTATAACTAATTCTCCCTTAATATTATTTAACTTTCTAAGTTCCTTAATCTCTTCTTTCAAAATATTATTCTGCTTTTCTAATACTGCATTAATTACTATATTAGTATCATTATACCTTAAATAACTTAGTACATAACCACCACCAAATACTATAAGTGATATAACAAAAACTAATATTATTTTCATAATTAATTTTTTTCTTATATACATAAATACCTCCAATACTATTTTTCCCAAATTAATTTTATCTATAATAAAAAGCAATCTAAAAGATTGCTTAATTAAATAAATCCCTATTGCCTTCCCTAATACTATAATAAGAATCATTTCCTATAATTATATGATCAAGAACACTAATTTCCATCATTTTACCTAATTTAATAAAAGTATTAGTTAAACTAATATCATCATAGCTAGGGATAACTGATCCAGCGGGATGATTATGAACCAATATCATCTTCGCAGCATTATTTTTAACCGCCTCCCTAAATACATCACGAGCAGTTATAAAGCTATGATTAACCGTTCCAATAAATAAAACTTTCTGCATAATTAAATTATTTTTAGTATCTAAATATAAAACTAAAAACTTTTCTTGTAACTCATTAGCCATTTTTCCTTTAACTAAATTAAAAACATCATCTCCAGTCTTGATTTTCTGCAAATTAGTCTTTTTATTTAATAATCTTTTACCTAATTCCAAAGCACTTAATAAAGTTATGGCTTTAACCTCACCAATTCCTTTTATTTTACTTAAAGTCTTATAATTAATATTTTCTAAATCATAGATATCTATCTCTTTAAGTAATGCCATACTTAGTTCTTTTACAGATACATTATTAGTTCCTGTTCTAAGCAATATACTTAATAATTCTTCATTACTCAAAGCTTCAACCCCATCTTTCTTAAATCTTTCACGTGGACGTTCATCCCGAGGGTAAATCCTTAATTAAATAACTCATAACATCTCCTCAAATTTACTTAATACATCACTATTAATTGTCACATAAGTATCACTACTACTAACTTTCAATAATTCCTCATTATCTTTTATCTCATTAACAAATTCTTCACTGACATAAATGGGTTTTAAATAATATTCTAAACCTATCGACTCATAATAAGCACTCAATTTTAAAATCGCCTCATCATCATATAATATTGCAACATAAACACGATAAATATCCTCATCAAAAACAACTAACCCATTGTCTCTCTGTGCTACTCTTAATGCATTGTCATAATTCGTAAATGCCCCAACTTGAAAAGCATTAACTACCTTTTCTTTTATTATATCGTCACTTTTTAAAATTACATTATTAAATAAATAATAAGCAATTCCTCCACCTAACATAATAGCTACTAATACTACTATTATCATTTTCTTCATATCTTCACCTAACTCAATTTATCATAATGATAATAATAATTATGTCGAATTATCTCTATCTAATATTTTATCTTTCTCCTAAAATTATCCTTTAAAAAAAGATTGGTTTTACCAATCTTATTTAACTCGTCTTATCTTTTTCCCAGAAGTTACAACTTCTATAATAAAATTATCTATTAATTTACTTTCTTTTTCTTTACTAATCTTTGCTACTTTAAAATTACCTTTATCTACTAGTTCTCCAGCAAATAAACGTACACCAAGTTCGTTTTCTGAAGGCAGGTAATTAGTATAAATAACATATTCTTTATTATCTTCATTACAACTAGCAAGAACTGTATAACAAACACTAATTCCAACTTCATTTTCCATTTGAAATTTTTTCTTCATTTTCACACTACCCCTCTAATTTAACACTTACTAACTTAGAAACACCTGATTCTTGCATTGTAATACCATACAAAGCATCAGCATATTCCATTGTTCTTTTCTTATGCGTAATAATTATAAATTGACTACGATCCTTACAAGAAAGTAAATAGTTTCCAAAAGCATCAACATTAACTTCATCTAATGCCGCCTCTACTTCATCCAAAATAACAAAAGGAACTGGTTTAACATTTAAAATCGCAAATAATAAAGCAATCGCCGTTAAAGTTTTTTCTCCACCAGATAATAAAGCAATTGAATTTAATTTCTTTCCTGGAGGAAGAGCTGATATCTCAATTCCTGTATTTAAAATATCCGAAGGATCAGTAAGTTCTAAAACCCCTTCACCACCTTTAAACAATTTTTTAAATACTTCTTTAAATTCTACTGATATCCTATCAAAAGTTTCAACAAATTTCTCCTTCATTAACTCATCCATTTCTTGAATAACTTCTAATAAACTAGATACAGACTTATCTAAATCATCTCTTTGCTTAGTTAAAAAAGTATATCTTTCATTAAGTCTTTCATATTCTGCAATACTTCCAGTATTTACTTCCCCTAAAGACTTAATCTTAGCTTTTAAATTGTTAACTGTTAAACGGGCTGTTTCTACCTCAACATCTAAACTATAATCACTATGAGCTTTCTCATAAGTAAGACTATAATTCTCATTTAAAGTAAGTAACAAGTTATCTAATCTTACATCCATCTTTCCTAATTTAATTTCTTCTATCTTAAGCTCATTTTGTTTACTAGTAATCTCTCTATTCATTTCACGATAAGTTTTTTCTAATAAAGCAATCTCTGTATTAAGTTCAGACTTATTAATCTTAATTTTATCTAATTCTTTACTCTCTTTTTCTTTTAAAGCTACCTTATCATAATATAATTGAACAATTTCATCTAATTCCTTATCTAAAGAATTATTACTTTTATTTAAAGCTCCTTCTAATTCACTATTTTTACTATCATAATTATTTTTAACTTCTTTTAAATAATTATCTTTAGCTTGAACTTTCTCTGTCATCAATACAACTTCTCTTTGGTTATTTTCCAAATCGATTGCATTACTAGATAAATTAGCATTAACTTCTTTTAATTCTTTTTCTAATTTCTCTAAAGTTTCTTTCTTACTATTGACTTCTTTCTTTAAATTATCCAGTTCATATTTCTGATTAATAACACTACTACTATTCTTAATTGTTCCTCCTGTAATAGCTCCTCCAGAATATTGAATATCTCCTTCAATAGTAACAATCTTATACTTATAATTAATTAGTTTACCAACTTTATTCAAAGTATCAATATCACTTACAACAATAACATTTCCTAATTGATTTAAAACTACATTCATAATCTTTTCATCATACTTAACTAAAGTATCTGCAGTCCCTATAAATCCATCTAAATCTTTTATTTTTTGTAAATCTTCATACATTACATTACGTGGTTTAATAATTGATACAGGGAAAAAAGTTGCCCTACCTAATTTATTATCTTTTAAATAATTAATCGCTTCTTTCGCACTATTAGAATCTTTGACCACCAACACATTATTATTAGCCCCTAAACTAGTTTCAATAGCTATAACATACTTCTCTGGTACTTCAATTAATTTACCTAACACTCCGTATATACCCGTTAATCTAACATTATTAATAATATTTCTTACACTATAAGGCAATTTTGTATCATTATTAATATTATCTGTTAAGATATCTATCTTATTATTTAAATTCATTATAGTTCTATTTTCTAAATCTATCTTGCTAAGTAATTGGTTTCTTCTATTTTTCTTTTCGTCACTTACTTTAATTAATTCCATACTTCTTAATTGTTTAACTTCTAATTCATTTTTCAAAGTTAAAATTTCATTAGTAAAGGAATCCATCATCTGTTTTAAATTTAATACTTCTTCTTTCAAAGATAAAATATTTTCCTGTAACTTAGCATCATCAACTTCATATTTTTGTCTTTCCAAAGTAATTTGCTTTTTACTTTGTAATTCAACTATCTCCTGTGTTAAATTGTTAATAATTTCATTCTTTTTATCTATTTCTTCATCTAATTTCAAACTATCAAGTTTTAATTTTTCTACTTTAGAACTATCAGTAGTGTTATTTAAATTTAATTTTTCTACTTCTTCATTCAAAACATTAACATGATTTTTCACTTTAAGATACTCTTCATTCAATTGTTCAATATCATTAGCTATTAAAGCAATTTCAATATTCTCAAGATCACCTTTATAATCTAAATATTTACGTGCTTTTTCACTTTGTTCTTTTAAAGGAGTTAAAGTCGTAAGTAACTCATCAATTAATAAATTAACTCGTGCTAAATTTTCATTTGTTTTATCTAACTTTCGAAAAGACTCTTCTTTTCTTTTTTTATATTTTAATACCCCTGCAGCTTCTTCAAATATAACACGTCGATCCTCAGGTTTACTATTTATAATATCAGCAACTGCTCCCTGGGAAATTATATTAAAAGATTCCTTACCAGCACCACTATCTAAAAACAAATTAGTAATATCTTTTAATCTTACTTTACTATTATTAATATAATATTCGTTTTCACCAGACTTATAAACTACACGTTTAATTTCTATTTCATTAAATTCACTATTTAAATAATGGTCACTATTATCAAAAACTAAAGAAACACTAGCACGTGATTGTGCTCCACGTGATTTAGAACCGGCAAAAATAACATCACTCATTGAAGAATCCCCACGTAAAGCTTTAACAGATTGTTCACCTAAAACCCATTTAACAGCATCTACAATATTACTTTTTCCAGAGCCATTAGGTCCAACCACTCCAGTAATTCCTCTATTTATCTCAATATCTACTTTATCCGCAAACGACTTAAAGCCATTCGCCCTAATATTTTTCAAATACATTAATATCACCTATAATCTAGCTTGTTTATTATAAGCATCTAAAGCTGCTTTTTGCTCAGCTTCCTTCTTCGATTTACCAACTCCGCGGCCATAAACAATATTATCTATAACTACCTCAACTGTAAATTCCTTATCATGAGCAGGACCCTTCTCTCCAACCAAACGATATTCTAAAGATTTTTTAGTCGTTTGAACTAATTCTTGTAAACGACTCTTATAATCACCTAAAAAAATACGATGATCCTTTACACAAGGAATAACAACTTGATTAAACAAAGAACGAGCAGCCTCTAAACCTTGATCTAAATAAATACATCCCATAATACTTTCAAAAATATCAGCCACAATAGTATCATTAATATTATGCATTTGTCCATGACCAACTCTAATATAAGGTTTATACTCTACTAGCTCCGCATACTTACAACAAGCACTTTCACAAACATAAGAAGCTCTTGTCTTACTCATATCTCCTTCAGACAAATCCATATTATTATATAAATAATCACTCATTAAAATTTGTAAAACAGCATCTCCTAAAAATTCTAAACGTTCATAATTCTTAACATTATGTTCATTAGAATAAGAAGAATGAGTCAAAGCTTGTAACAATAAATCTTTATTCTTAATCTCGATTCCAAATTTTTTTAAAAAGTCCATTTTTATCACCAATCCAATTATACCAAAATATTACAATATTTACTAAACTTATTTTACAAAAATATCTTTTTATAGTAAAATAATTAATAGATTATTATCCTAAGGAGGATTTATGAAAAGAAGAAATATATTATTAATAATACTATCAATAGCTATCTTAACACTTACTACTGGATGCAATAATGATAAACTAGAAGGCTCAAATATCACAACTACTATTTATCCTATTGAATACCTAGTAAACGTTTTATATGGTGATAAAAGTAACATAACTAGTATCTATCCTAATGATACAAATATTGAAGAATATAAACTAACCGAAAAACAAATAAACGACTATGCTAAAACAACTTCCTTATTCGTTTATAATGGTCTAAGTAATGAAAAAGAAATAGCCAAAACATTAATTAATAAAAACGGCGATTTACAAATAATCGATGCTTCATATGGACTGAAATATAAATATGGCCTTGAAGAATTATGGTTAAATCCTAATAACTTCCTTATGCTAGCTAATACAATTAAAGATGACTTAGAAAATCTTAGTTCTTCAAAATATACAGCTGAAGAAATAGAAAAAAACTATAATCAACTAGAAGAAAGCTTAACCACCTTAGATGCCGAATTAAGAACCATTGCTAAAGCTGCTATTAAAAACAATAATGAAACTATCGTAATAGCATATAATTCATTTGGTTTCTTAGAAAAATATGGTTTTAAAATTATTAATATAAGTGGTGAAAATAATATAACAAGTAGTATTAAAAATAAATTCAAAGATAAAACATATACTAAAATATTCGTAGATGATAAAGACAACGTCTCAGACAGTATAAAAGATATCGTTGATAATTATAAAGCTGAATTAATAGAAATTAATACAATGACTACTTTAACAGATCAAGAAAGAACTAATGGAGATAACTACTTAACTATTATGAATGGCTTTATTACTAAAATATCTGACGTTGTTCTAGAATAATAAAAAGAATTATCTAAACTGATAATTCTTTTTATTTATTTACTTTAATTATCTTACTAAGGATATTTCCTACCAAACTTTTTTTCTTATTAGTATTATTAACAACAATTAATATATTATCATCATTAACATGTACAGCTACCTTTCTATCTTCAATATCTATAGAAGGATAATCATTTTGAAATATTTCATCAATTACCTTATTCAAAAACTTCTCATAATCAATACTACTAATTAAACTATGATCTATCGTTTTAATAACATAACAGTCTTTAATAATACTACTACTAAAAAATAATTTATGGTCTTCATCATGAGCTGTTAGTCTACTATCTAAAACTAATGGAATTGGATATCCTAATTCTCCTTTTTTATAAGCAATAATATCTCTTAAATCACTTATTTTACTATTTTCTTCATTCTTATTACCCGTATTAGCTAAGAAAGTATACCATTGTACTATTTGTTGACTTATATCACTTACAGCCATATCTTTATAATCCATAAAATTAGCTATTTCACTGCAATGTAATACATCATCTATATAACGTGATTCAGAAATATCAATAAAATCAAAATCCCCTTTACCTTTATTTATAAAATGAACATAATACTGAGCAAATTTTTTATCTCCTCTAATTCTTGCCAAACGTAAAAAATCTTTTACTTGAACATGACAAATCATTCCCCCATTATTCTTGTTTAAAACAATTTTCATTTTAATCAACCCTTTCTTTTAATATATCTTTATCTCCTTTACCATATATATTCCAAGTATAACGAAGAGGAACCATCTTCTTCGTCATTATCCATATTAGACCGACAATTAACATCTAACATATGATTCCCCTCCCTTCAAGCTATGTCTAAACTACCACATATCTAAAAAATTGTCCAATTTATTATAAAACTTTTTTATTTTTTGACATCAAAATGTCAAAAAAAAAGAAGATTTTATTTTTTAAAATCTTCTAAAAATACTTCATATAATTGATCACATTTATCCTTATCCATAGCTGGTTTATCCTTATAAGGATTATCTAACTTCAAAGTATCATATTTTTCGCCACCTAGTTTATGGTAAGGTAAAAAATCAACTCTCTTAACATTTTTAATATATTTTTTGATAAATAAAGCTAAATCATGCATATATTCTTCATTATCATGGACTCCGGGTACAACAACCTGTCTAATCCATACTTCAATATCAGTTTTGTTAAGTTCTTGAACAAAAGCAAAAAATTTATCTAAATAATCTCGACAAGTAATATCATTATACCCCTTAGTTGTAATATGTTTTATATCAAGTAATACCATATCTATATATTTAAATAATTCTTGATAATCACCTATGCCAATTCCTGCAGTATCTATTGCAATATGAATACCTTGTTCCTTTAATAATTTACAAGTTTCAACTAAAAAATCATATTGTAATAATGGTTCCCCACCAGAAAAAGTAACTCCTCCATTATTTCTTTTAAAATAAGGTTTATTACGAATTACTCTCTTTGTAATTTCTAGAGGAGTATAATTAAGTTCTTTCATCTGCCACATTTCTGGATTATGGCAATACTTACATCTTAAACTACATCCGTTAAGAAAGACCACGGTACGAATACCGGGTCCATCTACTAAACCAAATGTTTCAATTGAATCAATCGAACCTTTAATCATTACATCTTCTCATGGAATGTACGAGATATAACTTCTTCTTGTTGTTTTCTAGTTAATTTATTAAATCTTACAGCATATCCAGAAACTCTTATTGTAAGTAATGGATATTTTGAAGGATTATTCATTGCATCAATTAATGTATCTCTATTTAAAACATTAACATTTAAATGATGAGCTCCTTGACCAAAATAACCATCCATTAAAGCAACTAAATTTTCAACTCTTTCATCTTCAGTATTACCTAAAGCAGCAGGAACTACAGAGAAAGTATTAGAAATACCATCACGACAGCAATTTGCCCAATCTAATTTAGCTACTGAATTCAATGAAGCAACAGCTCCAGATATATCTCTACCATGCATAGGATTAGCCCCAGGAGCAAATGCAACTCCAGCTTTTCTACCATCAGGAGTAGCTCCTGTATTAGAACCATAAACAACATTTGAAGTAATAGTTAAAATAGATAATGTAGGATGAGCATTTCTATAACAAGGATGTGTACATAATTCTTGATAGAACTTTTCAATTATTTCTTTAGCAATATCATCTACACGATCATCATCATTACCATATTTAGGATAATCTCCTTCAATTTCAAAATCAACAGTAATACCTTCTTCATCTCTAATAGGTTTTACTTTTGCGTATTTAATAGCAGATAAAGAATCAACTGCTACAGAAAAACCTGCTACTCCATAAGCCATTAAACGATTTACATAAGTATCATGTAATGCCATTTGACCTGCTTCATAAGCATATTTATCATGCATGTAATGAATAATATTCATTGCATCACTATATATTCTAGCTACTTCCTTCATCATTCTAAAATAAGCTTCTTTTACTTTGTCATAATCTAATACTTCATCAGTCATCTTTTCAAAACCTGGAATAACTAATTGACGTCTAACTTCATCTACTCCACCATTAATAGCATATAATAATGTTTTAGCTAGATTACAACGAGCTCCAAAGAATTGCATGTCTTTTCCCTCTCTCATAGAAGAAACACAACAAGCAATGGCATAATCATCTCCCATACTAGGACGCATTACATCATCATTTTCATATTGAATAGAATCAGTAGCAATACTAATTTTAGAACAATACTTCTTCCAACTATCTGGTAAATCTTGAGCCCATAAAATAGTCATATTAGGTTCTGGAGCACTCTCTAAGTTCTCTAAAGTATGAACAATTCTAAATGAAGTCTTATTTACCATTGTCTTTCCTTCATTAGTCATACCACCTAAAGAACAAGTAACCCAAGTAGGATCTCCTGAGAACAACTCATCATATTCAGGAGTTCTTAAGTGTCTAGCAGCTCTTAATTTAATAACAAATTGATCAATAATTTCTTGTGCTTCTTCTTCTGTTAAAACTCCATTAGCTAAATCCCTTTCGAAGTATATATCAAAAAACGCATCAACACGACCTAAAGACATAGCAGCACCATTATTTTCCTTAATAGCAGCTAAATATCCAAAATATGTCCATTGAACAGCTTCTTTAGCATTACGTGCTGGTTTAGAAATATCAAAGCCATAACTAGCAGCCATCTCTTTCATTTCTTTTAAAGCTCTATATTGCATTGAAATTTCTTCACGTAAACGAATAGTTTCATCATCCATTACTGTAATCTTCATATTATCAAAATCATATTGTTTTTGTTCCATTAAATAGTCAACACCATAAAGAGCAATACGACGATAATCACCAATAATACGTCCTCTACCATAAGCATCAGGTAATCCAGTTAATAATTTAACATGTCTAGCAGTTCTAATTTCTTTAGTATAAGCATCAAAAACTCCATCATTATGTGTTTTTACTAAATTAGTTTCTTTAATAAATTTTTCTAATTCAGGATCCATCTTATAACCATAAGCTTCTAATTCTTGATAAACCATTTTAATACCGCCCTTAGGAACGATACTTCTCTTACCTAATTTATCAGTTTGTAAACCTACAATAACATCATCATCTTCAGAAATATATCCAGGTTTAAAAGCATTAATAGCAGCTGGATGCTCAACATCAATATCAATTACATGCTTCTTTACCTCTTCAAGACACATATCTTCATATACTTTTAATACTCTCTTAGTTTTATCAGTTGGTCCAACTAAAAAACTTTCATTTCCTTCATAAGGAGTATAATTCTTTTTAATAAAATCACTAACATTTATTTCTTTAGTCCATACCCCTTCATTAAATCCTTTCCATTCTTCTTTCATATAAAAACTCCTCCTAACATCAAAATTTTACCATAAATTAATTATAATAATTAAAAAATAATATATTTTTTTACACATCTTAACATATTTTTTAATATCTTATTTTAATAACATGGGTAAAATACTTTATCCCTCTTCTGTCTATTTTACACTCTTTCATTTCTCCTAAATCGTCAAAAACAATAAACCCATTATTATCAATTCTTGTCATATTTAAACCTTCTCCACTTAATGACACATGAACAATATCTAAATATCTATCCCAAACATTTATTATTATCCCCACATGTCCATCCATCCATGCAATATCACCAATATCAATAATATTAAAATTATCTTTAATTAAATACTTCTTACCTAACTTTAAAATATCTCTTGTATCTAATATATCTTTATTAACTTTATTATTATACTTATATCCTGCATTAATAAAAACCCATGTAACAAAACCTGAACAATCTAAAGAATAAGGGTATAGTTTTCCCTTTTCTTGCTTTAAACAACCATCATCTTCTATTCTTCGTAATCTACCCCAATTTTTATTAATCCCTACAAGTTCGTTATAAGAATCATGGTGTCCACCACCCCAAAAATAAGGTAATTTAGGAAATTTATCTAACATAAATTTAGCAATTAAAACAACCCTTTTTCTAATATCTTTTACTAAACTTAATTCATTTAATAATAAATTATTATATTTTATATAAGAAAAATCATTTTTTATTAATTTACGCAACATCGATCACCATTAAAATATATGTTTAATAAAAGAAAAAAACTCAAGTAATACTTGAGTTATATATTAAATGGCGGAGCAGGAGAGATTTGAACTCTCGCGCCAGTTACCCGACCTACACCCTTAGCAGGGGCGCCTCTTCAGCCTCTTGAGTACTGCTCCATAACCAAGGTAACAAATAAATTATAACTAATTATTTAACCTTCGTCAACTTCTTTTTTGTATTTTTATATTTTGCTGTATAAAATTTATTATACTCTCTCATTCTAATTTTATATTGACCTACTAAAAACAATATTCCACAAAATAAAGTTAAACCAACAAATGCCCAATACCAAGAAGCTAAATCTAATATAAATATCGCACAAATTGTAACAACAAAAGTTACTAAACAAAATAACCCCTCTAAAACTAAACGATTAAGTCTAGCAATCATCTCATATCCCTTTTGAGTTTTAATATACTCAAATCTCAAACTCTTTTTCTCTTCATCAGTTAAATCTTGATACATCGAAATCACTCCTGTCAATATATTATCATAAAATTTTACTTTTTTTAAAAAAATATTATTTATATCTAGCATTTATTTAATTTTTATTGTATAATTTATCATGTACTGAGAAAAAATGTCTCCTTAGCTCAGTTGGTAGAGCAACTGACTCTTAATCAGTGGGTCTAGGGTTCGAATCCCTAAGGGGACACCATTTGAATATTAAAAAACTAGTAAATATGGAAATTTACTAGTTTTTTCTTAACCATAAATTAATATTCAAATAAATCAAACATATTACTGGATTTTGGTATAATAACCACCTTCTACATTAGATAATGCACCATTAGCATATGTCCATTCATCACTTACTTGTTTATTATATGTTTGCCCATACATTGTCGTTGCAGTTACAATATAACTAATAAAAACTTTTTTTTCATTATTAACATCTATGCTATACCACTTACAATTATTTGTAGATATTGAAATATCATCATAACCTTCAACATAGCCAAAAATCATATTACAATTCGAATCATCTAGTAACATTATTTTAAAGTCGCCTGCCTCATAAATTCCAACAAGATCTTCTTTATTAGTAAAATTATTATCATCTAGATTTTCCAACCTCTTAACATAATCTTCAACACCTGATATATACCCTCTAATTCCATTAGATGTTTCAATCTCTATCCATTTATATTCACTATCATTATTCTCGCTTAATATCGTGTATATTTCTCCTTGATATACTTTTCCTAAAACATCACTTGAAACATTAGGATTTTCTCTTATATTTATATAATCAGTAATAATTTCAACTTGACTTTTAGTATCATCTCTTAAATTTGTTTGTTCTACATTATTATTTAGTAAAAAATATATAGTTATGATAGTTCCAATAATTAAAATTATACCTAATATTATTAAAATTAATTTTTTCTTATTTTTACTTACTTCTTTATTTTTTTCCTTTTTAATCTTCTCTTTCTTTATTATAGCTCCACAATGAATACATCTTTTAGAAGTATCACTTATTTCCTTGCCACACTCCCTGCAATTTATTAAAGTCATAAACTCAAACTCCTTTACTATTTACATTATACCATGCTTCATAAATATATAATAAAAATATAAAATCAAAACAAAAATTCCTTAATTACAAGGAATTTTTTTTTATTATAAAATATTAAAAAATAATAAAATAATAAATAAAAACAAAATATATAATAAACTACTCACAATTGTCAAAATTCCTAATAC
>CALVJQ010000010.1 GCA_944332265.1 uncultured Bacilli bacterium | reverse complement strand
TAGGAGCAATATATTGCTTTACTAAATCATCATTAAAAAAAGAAGAACTATTATATATTAGAAGAGAAATAGAGACAGTTCGTCACTCTCTAATTAACATGGGTCTAGAAGATAAAAATATATATGGTAAAAAATATTAAAACTACTTTATAGTAGTTTTTTTACTATCTATATATGATAAAATAAAGAAGGTGATTTATATGCTTAAAATAGATAATATAAATATATACGAAGATTTAACTTTTGAAAAATTACAAGCTTATATAATAAAAAAATACAAAATAAATAATCAAGATATAATAGACTTTTCAATTGCTAAAAAATCTATTGATGCTAGAAATAAAAACAAAGTACATTATAATTACACTATATATTTAGAAGTAAAAGATGAAAATAAATATCCTAAACTTTCCAAAATAATACCACCTAAAATACCCGAAATAAAAAAGAATCGTCAATCACAATATTCTCCTATTATAATAGGTTCTGGTCCGGCAGGATTATTCTGTGCTTTAACTCTAGTTGATAATGGTTATAAACCAATTATAATTGAACAAGGCTTAAAAGTAGAAGAAAGACAAACTACTATTGATTTATACCGCTATAAAGCCAAAATAAATACTAGATGTAATGTTCAATTTGGTGAAGGTGGAGCTGGTACTTTTTCTGATGGTAAATTAACTACAGGTATATCATCACCATATATAAAAGAAGTTTTAAATTACTTTTACAAATTCGGAGCTCCAAAAGAAATAACTTATCTAAGTCATCCTCATATTGGAACAGATAACTTAATTAAAATATTAAAAAATATTCGTCAATATATCGAATCTAAAGGCGGAAAATATTACTTTAATACTAAATTTATTGATTTTACTAAAAATAATAATTTAATAAATGTTATTTGTGAAGATAAAAAATTTATAACCGATACTTTAGTATTAGCTATTGGTCATAGTTCACGTGATACAATAAGAATGTTATATAAACGCAATCTAAAAATAAGTCGTAAAAATTTTGCGATTGGCCTTCGTATTGAGCACCATCAAAAAATGATAAATAAATCACAATATGGAACAATCACAAAATTAAAATTGCCACCAGCTGAATATAAACTTGTTTATCATGGAAAAAATCGTAGTTGTTATACTTTTTGTATGTGCCCTGGTGGAGAAGTAATAGCTTCATCATCAGAAAAAGAATCTATTGTTACTAATGGAATGTCGACTTTTAAAAGAGATAAAGAAAATGCAAATAGTGCTCTTTTAGTTAATGTTATGACTAGTGATTTTGCAAATGACGACCCATTAGCTGGAATAAATTTTCAAGAAAAATTAGAACAACAAGCTTATATACTTGGTGGAAGTAATTATAATGCTCCAGTTCAAAGAGTAGAAGACTTTCTAAATAACCAAGCATCAACTCATATTGGAAGTATTATACCATCTTATAAACCTGGATATACCCTTTGTAATTTAAACGATATTTTACCTGATTTTATATCAGAAACTTTAAAAGAAGGAATCTTATATTTTGATCATAAAATAGTAGGATTTGCTAATAAAGATGCTATATTAACAGGAGTTGAAACAAGATCATCGTCTCCCGTTACTATAAATCGTAATGAAGAATATATGTCTAATATTTTTGGTATTTATCCATGTGGTGAAGGAGCAGGCTATGCAGGAGGCATTACCTCAGCAGCAATAGATGGTATCAAAGTAGCAACTAAAATCATTGAAAAAATCTAAAAAAAAATAATAGATAAATTTGCTAATTTTATAAAAATATTGTAAACTTAAATTAGTTAACAGGGGGAAATATGGAAGATTATCAAGAATCAAATAATATAATAAAAAAATACAAAACAGATTTAATAAATCGTAACTCGCTTTCTACAAAAGCTCTTTTAGCATCAACTGCTATAGTAACACCTATTAATGCTATTGTAGCTTTAATGAATTTATCAATCAATAATCCTTTACAAGCTATATCAAATATCGGTGTTTCTATAGCTACTGGAGCTATTTGTGTAAGAAATATTCGTCGTCAAAAAAATAATAAAAAAGAATTAGAAATATTAAATAATAGTGATGAATTAACCAAAAATAATACAATAGATTTAAGAGAAATATTAAACAGTCTAAAACTGGAACTTGCTAATTGTAAGGCAGATAAAGAACTATATGATTATATGAGTACTGGTTTTTTAATATCAACTATATCAACTATATTATCATCATTAAGTACTGAATCAACGCCATTTGCTCTTTCAAAATTTATCTTAGGTGCAGGTATGGGATATATAACTTATATTTGTTTTAAAGAAAAAGCTTACTATCACAAACTTCTTCATCAAAAAGAAGATGAATCTCAAGAAAAGAAATTAGAAATGAAAAATAATAAATAATAAATAATAAATATATTTATTTTATAAAAATATTATAAACATAAATTGGTTAATAAGGGGGAAAAATAAATGATTAAAAATCAAGACTTAACAGGATTTGCAAGCATTGACAATCCACAAAATCAAGGCTATTCGTTTTGGGCTAAACATCCTATTATTCCAAATATGAGCATCTATAATGCACTAAAAGCTATAAATTTAATGTATCAAAAAAAAGTAGCAATCGACTGCCTAGAAATAGAAGTAACATATAATCAACTATTTAAAGATGCTATTACTATATCTAGAGCCTTAAAAGAACTAGGCGTAAGAAAAGGACAAATTGTTTCAATATCAATGCCCAACTTTTATCAAGCAGTAGCTGCGTTTTTAGCATGTAATAGAATAGGCGCAGTAACCACTTTTTTAGATCCAAATGCTAGTAAAAAAGAGATATATTCATATTTAAATATATTTGAGTCTCCGATTTATATAAATTATAATGCAACAGAAGAAGAAAACATAAAATGTAAAAAAGAGACAGGTGTTGAGTATATAATAACCTTATCTAATAAAAATATAAATAATTTATCGCTAGATAATGATTATAGAATCACTACAAATAAAAATATAATTGATTTCAATAGCTTAGGTTCAATAGCAGAATATCAGAAAAAAGGCTTGCCTTCAAATTCAAGTAAAGATGACTCATTAATTTTATTTACTAGTGGTTCCACAGGAAAACCAAAGCCAGTAGTATTAACCAACAAAAATGTAATTGCAGCTGGAGTATATTTAAAAAACTCTAGTAAAGTAGAATCTTTGAATGGAGAAAGGACGCTTGTATGTGTTCCATTTACTTATCCATATGGCTTTGCCACATCTACTTTAATGACTTTGCTAAGTAGTAAAACTGCTATATTAGCACCTAATTTATCAAAAGATAATATTAGTCAATATTTGAAAAAAAATCCAAATATTATATTTGGTAGTCCGGCATTATTAAACTTAATGATTAGATACACACCAGAAAAGCAAGACTTGTCATCAATCACTACTTATATTTCCGGAGGAGATTTTTTAACTCCAAAACATAGCAAAAGAGGAAGTGAATTTTTTGAAGCGCACCAAGCACATAATGTAGAAATTGGTAACGGCTCAGGAAATGCCGAAACTGTAAGCTGTGGAACAAACCCTACTGGTATTGAAATTAGACCTGAAACCGCCGGCAAAGTATTAGTTGGAACTAGCGCAATGATTGTTGATCCTGAAACACTTGAAGAAAAAAAATATAATGAAGAAGGATTATTATGTGTTTCTGGAGAACATGTATTTAAAGAATATTATGGAATGCCGGAAGAAACGAAGAAAGCTAAATTTGAAAAAAATGGAAAAACTTACTTTAAAACTGGAACCCTTGGTTTTATTGATAAAGACGGATACTTTACTTTAACAGGAAGAGATTCAAGATTCTATATTATGTCATCATTGAATAAGGTATATTGTGATAAAATTCAAACTTTATTATCATATATTGACATTATAAATGAATGTGCGGTAGTAAAAGTTCCAGATGAAGAATTATTATATGTTAATAAAGCATATATCGTATTAAAAGATGGAATAGCACCAACAGAAGAAACAAAAGAATATATTATGAAAATAATAAAAGATGGAATTAATACAATTAATAAAGGAAATATTCAACTAAAAAGTTATGAAATACCAGCATACATAGAGTTTGTAGAAAATTTACCACGAAGACAAGGCACAGATAAAATAAATTATGAAGAATTAGAAAAAGATGCCGAAGAAAAAAGAGACTCTTCAAAATTAGTAAAAAAACTATAAAAGAGATAGTTAAATCTCTTTTTTTTATGCTATAATAAAAATATATAATAGGAAAGGTAGTGATAAAATGGGAACAGGCTTATTTTTTCCTTTAGCTGCACTTCCATTTAGCATTATAATTTTAATTCTATATTTCAGAAAAGGTCATATAAAGAGTAAAGAAACATGGATTTATAAAACTCTAATAATATCTAATTTTATTGGTTTATGTATTGAATTACTTTGCTCTTTTGCAACAAGTATACATTCTGATTTTCCTTTAATCAGTCAAGTAATATATAAAACATACTTGTTATATTTAATATTTTGGATTTGTACATTATCATATTACGTATATAGTATTTCAAGAGAAGAAAATAAAATTGAACAAAAAAGAGTGCCTATTTTTATTATATATTACATAGTAATTAGCATTATTTTAGCTATATTACCAATAGATGTAGTAATAAAAGATAATTTCTCAGTTAGATATACAACAGGATTAAGCGTTCAATTTACTTATATGATTTCATTTATAGGAATTATATTTATAGTATATACGATACTAAAAAATATCAAAAAAATAAAAAACAAAAAATATATACCAATTGTAGTGTTTCTTTTCATCGGTGGAGTTGCAATTGCTTTACAAAGAGCTTACCCACAACTTTTATTGATGACATATGTTGAAACGTTAATATGTGTCATAATGTACTTCACAATTGAAAATCCTGATGTAAAAATGTTAGAGCAAGTATCAATTGCCAAAGATGCAGCCGAAAAAGCTAATCATGCTAAATCAGATTTTTTATCTAATATGTCACACGAAATAAGAACACCATTAAATGCAATCGTAGGTTTTTCTGAAAGCCTAAAAGAAGATGATATTCCAGAATCTGCTCAAGAAAAAGTTGATGATATAATAATGGCTTCTAATAATCTTCTAGAAATAGTTAATGGTATATTAGACATATCTAAAATAGAAGCTAATAAACTAGAAATAATCAATAAAGAATATGATATAAAATCTATGCTAGATGAATTAGTAGCTTTAACTAAAGCACGTATTGGCGACAAAGGTCTAGAATTCCGAGTAAATATTGATAAATCTATTCCAAGAGTTTTATATGGTGATAATATTCGTTTAAAACAAATTATTTTAAATATTTTAACTAATGCTGTTAAATATACAAAAGAAGGTTTTATAGATTTTACCGTATCAACAGTTATTAAGGACAACATATGTCGTTTAATTATCTCTGTAGAAGATAGTGGAATAGGTATTAAAGAAGAAAGCATTCCTAAATTATTTTCTAAATTTGAAAGGCTTAATGTTGAGAAACAACTAACAATCGAAGGTACAGGCTTAGGACTTGCCATTACTAAAAAATTAGTGGAATTAATGAATGGTAAAATAGTAGTTCAATCTGTTTATGGCAAAGGGTCAAAATTTACAGTTTCTATTGATCAACGTATTATTTCAGTAGCCCCTGAACCAACACGCCAAGCAGCGAAATCAGAAAGTAAAATAATTGATGCTTCAGGTGCTCGCATTCTTTTAGTAGATGATAATGAACTTAATATAAAAGTAGCATCTGTTTTACTAAAAAAATATAATTTTACTATTGATTCTTGTACTAGTGGCTTAGCATGTCTAGCTAAAATAAAAAATAATGAACAATATGATA
This sequence comes from uncultured Bacilli bacterium, assembly GCA_944332265.1. Lineage (GTDB taxonomy): Bacteria > Bacillota_I > Bacilli_A > RF39 > UBA660 > Coprovivens. The sequence continues at coordinate 45,523 of CALVJQ010000010.1, read as the reverse complement.
TTATCTTCCTAGACGATATGATGCCAAAAATGAACGGTCGCGAAACATTAAAAAAATTAAAAGAAAAAGCTGATTTTAATACTCCAGTAATAGCTCTAACAGCCAATGCCATAACAGGAATGAAACAAGAATATTTAGATTGTGGTTTTGATGATTATCTAGCCAAACCAATCGAAAAACCAGAATTAGAAAGAATAATAAAAAAATATCTAAATAAACTAAATAGTAAATCAGCTAACACAAATATGTATAAAGAAACAAAATCTGTTTTTGAAAAAGAATTTACTATTGAATTACCAATTCTTGCAAGTGCCAAAAAACAGCCGTTAAATTTTCAAGATAAAAAGATTCTTTTAGTAGATGATAATGAAATAAATTTAAAAGTAGCTGAAAATATTTTACAAAAATACAATTTAGATATAACTAAAGTAAATAGTGGATCATCATGTATCGAAAAAGTTATTGAAAATAAATATGATTTAATATTTATGGATGATATGATGCCCGAATTAAATGGATGTGCAACTCTAGATAATTTAAATACTCTTGAAGATTTTAATACCCCAGTTATTTTAACAACTGCCTCATCTCTAGATGAAGTAAATGAAAAAATAACTACTCATAAATTTGCAGGCTATCTGCAAAAACCATTTACTAAAGAAACAGTAGAAGAACTTTTAACTAAGTTATTGAATTAATCATTATAATATAATAAAATTGTAATAAGGTACGGTGATAATATGAAAGATATCAATTTTCTATATCAAAATAATGTTGATGTAGATAAAGCATTAGAATTATTTGGCGATATAGAAACTTATAACGAAACAATAAAAGAATTTAAATCAGGAATAGATGAAAAATTAGGTTTAATAAAAAAATACTATCAAGAAGAAGATATGCCTAATTATGCAATATATGTTCATTCATTAAAAAGTGATTGTAAATATTTCGGTTTTACTAAATTAGCTGAAATAGCTTATGAACATGAAATGAAAAGTAAAGCTAATGATCTTAATTATGTTAAAGCAAATTATAATCAATTAATAGAAGAAACCGAAAAAGTTAAAAATATTCTTAATGGATATTTAGAAGATAATGAAATTTCTGAAACTCTAGAAGAAAATGAAACTTTAAATGAAGATATTATTCTTGTAGCTGACGACTCCGAAGTAATAAGAATTTTCGTTAAGAAAATCTTTGATGCTGATTATCAATTAGAATTTGCTAAAAATGGCGAAGAAGCATTAAAAGTTATTAGGGATCATGAAGATGATAATCGTATTAAAGCAATTTTATTGGATTTAAATATGCCTAAAGTAAGTGGTTTCTCAGTCTTAGACTATATGACTCAAAGTAATTTATTAGAAAGAATGCCAGTTACAATAATAAGTGGGGATTCCTCAAGCGAAGCAATTAATAGAGCATTTGAATATCCAATAGTAGATATGATAAATAAACCTTTTAGTGAAGCTAAAATAAAAGATGCCGTTGAAAAAACAATTAGACAAGCTAGTAATAAATCCTAGCTTTTTTTATGGCAAAATTTGTCTCTTAAATAATAAAATGATATAATTAAAGTAGTTAAAGGGGGGATATAAATGGATAATGTTAGAATATTATCAAATCATGAATATGAATCTCTCTCAGATGATAAAAAAAGAGAATATCTAAATACATTAAGGAAACATATAAAAGATCAAAAAAATAAAAGTATATCCATTGGTCATGAAATGATAGTTAAATTCTATCCATATCTTAGAAATTATACCTTAGAAATTAGAGGCCAGGAAAATATCCCCACAGATGATTCTGCTATAATTATGTGCAATCATTCTAATTCGCATGATTATTTTACTGCCCACGAAACTTTTGCAACTTTAGGAAAAGCAATAAGTGTTTTTGCAGCAAAAGATGGAATATCTCCATTAGTAAAAAGTATATTTGCTATTTCAGATGCAACTTTAATTGACAGAAACGACAAAGTATCTGCAGAGCAAGGTACTATTGATTTCGCAAAAAAAATAATAGAAGGAAAATGTGGAGTAATTTTCGGCGAAGCAACATGGAATCTTCATCCGATAAAAGCTATGCAACCATTAAAAATCGGAGGAGTAAGAGTAGGAGCTATTACTGAAAAGAACATAATACCTACTATTTTTGAATATGTTGAAAATCCTTATCTAGTAGGTAAAGAAAAGGATCTTTATTCTAAATGTATAATAGTTTTTGGTAATCCATATAAAATAAATCCAACTGAAAGCTTTATAAAACAAACATTAGAAATACAAGGAATAATGGAAAATATGAGAAAAGAAATATGGATGGAGTTAGGTATAAATAGAAATACCTTGTCTGATATAGACCCGGAGTTATATGTGAACCACACTTACATGAAAAAATATAAAGCCTTTGGTTATTTATATAACTCTGAAGAAGAATCTAAATTTTTTTATCACAACAATGATGGTTTAATTGAAAATGAATATTTCATTACTGAAACAGGAGAATTTAAACCAGGATATATCGCAAAAAAATAATAAAAATTACACAAAAAAGCAACATAAATAGTAGTATTCATAATTTACTAAGAAAAAACAATTTGTTATAATTATAATGGTGAGATAATATGAGTAGTACTTATTTTACAATATGTGGCTTTTTTTGTGCTTTGCTAATTCTTATTCTTTTCTTTTCCAAAGAAAGAATAAAATCTGAAGAAACAAAACTATACAGTTTTATGATTATAAGCAGTTTTGTAGATGTTTTATTAGTGCTAACGGCATTATTTATTGGTATATATAAAATCGATAGCAGTACAATTCCTTTAATAATATTCATAAACAAAATAGATATGATACATTACATACTATGGCCTACATTAATGTTTTTATATATTTTTTATATAACATATCATGAATTAAATAAGTATAAAAGAATATTAAAAGTAGTAACTATTATAGATATAATTGCAATATTTGTATCATTGTTTCTCCCTTTAGATATTATAAACAATAGTAAAGGAATGGGAATAGGAGGAATAGGCACTAACTATATTTATTCAATAGCAGTACTATATTTTTTAGCTATTGTCTTAATATTGCTTTTAAATTATAAAAAAATATTTAACAAAAAATATTTGCCTATATTCTCTTTATTAGTATTAATGGCAATTGCTGTAATAGTAAGATATATAAATCAAACTTTAATTGTTATACCATCCATAATTGTATATACGAATATGATCATGTACTTCACAATTGAAAATCCAGATATAAAATTATTAAATGAAGTAGAAGCAGCACGCGATAAAGCAGAGAAAGCTAATGCCGCAAAAACAGATTTTTTATCAAGTATGTCCCATGAAATAAGAACACCATTAAATGCTATCGTGGGATTTTCGGAAGCTATTCAAGATGAAGAAGATTTAGCATCAGCTAAACAAGATGCCAAAGATATTATTCTTGCTAGTCAAAATTTACTAGAAATAGTTAATGGTATATTAGACATTTCTAAAATAGAAGCAAACAAAATGGAAATAACCAATTGTGACTATAGTATTATCGAAGAATGCCAAACAATATATAAATTAATTAAACCACGTATTGGAGAAAAACCTATCGAATTTATTATGAATGTAGCTCCAGATATTCCAAATACCTTATATGGCGATAAAGGAAAAATAAAAGAAATCATAACTAATCTATTAACTAACGCTGTTAAATATACTGAAAAAGGAACAATTACTTTTGATATTAGTTGTATAAACAAAAACAACAATTCAACAATCATAATATCTGTTGAAGATACAGGTCGTGGTATTAAACCAGAAAAAATAGATAAATTATTTACCAAATTCGAACGACTAGATGAAGATCGTAATACAACCTTAGAAGGTACAGGTCTTGGTCTAGCGATAACCAAAAGACTAGTTGAAATGTTAAATGGCAAAATAATTGTTCAATCAGTATTTGGTAGTGGTTCTAAATTTACGGTTTATCTACCACAAATAATTTCTGCCAATCAAAAAATAGAGACTATAAAAAAAGAAAATAATTTAGATTTATCAACTAAGAAAGTCTTGGTCGTAGATGACAATGACCTAAATCTTAAAATAGCCGAACGCTTACTAAAAAAATACAATTTACAAATTGAAACTTGTAAATCTGGATATGAATGCTTAGATAAGATAAACAACAATCAAAAATATGACTTAATATTTATGGATGATATGATGCCTAAAATGAGTGGAACTGAAACTCTTCATATTCTAAAAGACAATCCCGATTTTAAAACAAAAGTAATTGTTTTAACTGCAAATGCAATCGAAGGCATGAAAGAAAAATATATCGAAGATGGTTTTAACGACTATTTAGCTAAACCAATCGAAAAAGAAGAATTAGAAAGAATATTACGTCATTATTTAAATAGTGAAATAGAATCAGCTAATTTTGCTCCATTACCAAAAGAACTATATCAAATTGATGATAACGTTATTAAAAAACTAAATAGTAAAGAATTTATTGAAAATAAAAAAGTATAGTAATTTATACTTTTTTTAATGATTAACTAATAAAATATATTTATTAATAAAATTGTTTCTTAATTCTAAGTATTTTTCAGCATATTTATAATAATTACCATTTATATTATCTTCATTAATTAATTTATCTAAAATTTCAACGTTATTTACTAAATTATAAAAAGCATTCTTTCCTAATATTAAATCATATTGCTTTTCAAAGTTTAACATTCCTTCATAAGAATTAATAAGTTCTTTAACTTTATTATCATTATATATTGGTCTAAATAAAGTTACTAAACTATCAAGACCTTCAATTTTATATAAATCTACATTAATATTATTTAAGTTATCTAAACATTTTCTAAATTTTTTATTTTTAATTTTAAATGTCCTTAAATTAAGTAACACTTTTATAATGTCTTCACTCTGTAATAATAAAATTACTTTATCAAGAGTTTTCAAAGTATCTTTTTTTTGCATATTAATTGTATTGCCGTGAAAAATACGTTCAAATTGTAAATATAAATGTTCTTTTATTGAAACTTTATCATGACGATGAAATAATAAATTATTAAATAAATAAGTCATATATTCTAAAGTTTTAATAAAAGAATTATCTATTTTATTAAACAAGATTCCATAATCTATATAATTTCTACTTTTAATATTCTTAAATAGATAATTATTATAAATAGGATTAATATAATAATCCAAAGTAGTAGGAGAGTTTACCATATATTCTGGCTTTTTAATTATTTTAGTATCTAGAATAGTATCATATATATCATCAACTAAATCATCGCCATAAAGTATAATCATTCCTGTAGTAATTAAATATAAATAATCTAAAATATCTTGTGAATAATGCTTATCTTTTAGAAGATGATTTAGGGAATATATCACTTGATTGATTAAGGTATTTAATGATTCTTCATTAATCATAGAAATTCCCTCCCTTGATTGCGTGTATACTAACACTAAAATATCTAAAATGCAAATTTATCTATATTGTCTAATTAATGTCTTATATAAAGGTTACTAAAAAATAAATAGATACAACATGATATAATATATTTAAAGATGGGAGAATGAAAAAATGGATAAGAAAAATACAGTGAAAAACTTAAAAATTGCAGCACTAACCAGCGCAACAGTATGTATAATAGCAACATCTTTAATAGGTTGTGGAATAAAAAACGATAATTCGACGTTTTCAAATAGCAAAGAAAATATAGTTGAAGAAACAATAATTCAAGAAAACGATAAAGAATATACAACTGACGAATCGTATGATTTAAGTCAAAGTTATAATTCCTATTTATACAATAATGGAGATATATCATTAAATACACCTATAACAGCCGATTACTTCGGTTTTGCCATGTCAAAAAGAAATAACAATGCCGATCGTAGATTAGAAGAGGGTGAATATAATCCGCTTAATATTACCATAAATGAAGAAGACTACGGTGATTATGTTACATGGGTTAATTCTGAGGATGTTGTATATTTATATTCAGATTTATATGACGTAGATTATTCTATACAAGAAGCTGAAAAGTATGAAGATAAAGTTGAGACACAAACAAAACAGCACACAGATTTAATAACTGATATAAACACGATACCATCAGCAGATTTAATCGAAAATAAGATTTTAAGTAATAATACAAATTATTTAAATAATAATAAACAATATACAAAATTAGATGAATCATACATAAGATTGATTTCAGAATTACTAGTAACAACTTTAGAAAATTATTATAATGAGTTAAGTCAAGAAGAATTAGTGAAAATTTACTGTATGTTAAATGATATTAAAGTAGTAGGAATAAATAGTACAGACTTCACAATAAATGATTTAAAAATTGTTTATAATGCAAGAGTTACAGAAGATGGGATTGTCTTTCTTGATGTAAATGAAATAGAAAAATTAAATGGTAAGGATACATTAAAACGTACGGTAAGCCATGAGATTATTCATCTATTTCAGCGTATGTGTCCAGACCATCAAATAGAAGGATATACTCAAATAGGAAGCTCGCAGTATTTCGATTCTTTTGATAGAATCTCTCATCCGAATTCTTTACATTTTCAATGGCTATACGAAGCAACTGCAGAACAAATGAGTATGGAAATAAACGATGCTAAAACCCCATTAGTTTATAAAAATATGGTTGGTTATTTAAATACGCTAGATTTAATAACCTTAATTCGTCCAGATTATAAAGAAAATAGTATAGCATTAAGTCAGATTTCAAATAATCCCGAAGAAATATACAAAGTATTAGGTGCAGAAACTAAAGAAGAAAAAAAAGAACTTGCAGAAATGTTATATTCAATATGCTACATACAAGATGAAAGAGAAGATTTTGAGCAGGCTTACGAAAAAGAATATGGTGAAATCGATGGTAAAGAAACAACGATAAAAAGAGAAATGAAACAAAGTGTCATAAAAACGATGACTAAATATTTCTATAAAAATTTAGCAGAAAGAATTGCCCATAGTGAAGTTACTATGCAAGATACATTTTACTTAATGAATATTTTCGAATCAGCAATTAATGTTCATTTAATTTATGATGATTTGGAAAGATACGATCTAAATAAAGAAGCGATAGAATACTATATCGAATGTCAAGATAAATTATTTAATATCTTAGCCGAAAATAATAACTATACATTTAATGATATAGTAGAAATGTATGCAGAATATGCACTTGTAATAAAAACAAATAATGGATATGAAAGAAATTGTTCTCTTTCATGGCTATCAAATAATGAAAAGCAGTATTTGGCTGATGTTTTAACTACAAATATAGGTAGTCTTAGTATAAATATAAGAGATTTAGAAATTCCTAAAAATGAATACAAAAAATAAAGTGTCAAAAAAACGTGAAATTAATTGAAAAAAAGTTGAAATATATATTATAATTAAAATGTCAGTAGCATAGATGATACATGACAAAAATATTTGAATTGTGAGGTGAGTTTAGTGAATTTAAACATGGGGTTAGAAGATGTGTCAAAAATGAATACAATTAAAAATTCAACTAAGTCTATAACTATGAATGAAGCGGGTATTGATAATTTGGCAATTATAACGATGCAAGTTGCAAAGGTTGTAAACGATTATTTAAACAAAATAATCGATATAATGGATTGTACGAAATCTTACTACCAATGTGAAAATGGTGATTTATTGAGGACAAAATTCAATGAATTTCAAGCTAACTTTCCTATAGTAATTCAAAATATTGAAAATTATGCGTACAGTTTAAAGAAAGCAAAATCAAATATTATTAATCAATCTGAAAACAGTGCAGCTAGTTTGAAAAATGCAACATTAAATGTACGTGAATTAATTAAGAAAGAGGTAGATTAGAATGGGATTCATAGGAAGTGCTAACAGTAGCGCTCAAGGCTTTGTCGGAGTAAATACTGGAGAAGCCGCTGCATATGTAAGAGATATATGTGGTACAGCAATCAAATCAGCTATTTCAGCTTTAAAAGAAACAAAAGCAGTTTTCACAGCTTTAGAACAAGGATGGACAGGAGTTTCACTAGAAAACTTTGAAGCAAACTATTTAAAAGCTGTTGTTGAACTAGAAAAAACGTTAGCTCAAGCATTTGCAGCTTTAGTTAAGGAAATAGCTGCTATAACTGACGGAATGGTTGAGCAAGACCAAAATATGGTTGAAAGAAAGTAAATTTAAGGAGGTAAGTAAATGGCAGATTATAGTTTAAGTGAAGCTTCAAAAGCAACATTAAGTGCTAACACAACACTTAGTCAAAATTTAGGAAACGCATCAAACGTTTTTACGAATATAAGTTCATCAGCCGACTCTGATATCGATAATTTATTAGCATCAGCTTTCCAAACTTTAAGAAGCACAGGATTTGATGGTGTAGTTGGTATGGAAACTGAACAAGTACAATCAATGATAAGCGCAATTGACACATATGTAAGCAATGTTCAAAGTGCACTTGCGCCACTAAATTCAGCAGATGCAAGAGCATCATTTGGTGATACAATTGCTCCTAAAGTAGAAGAATTTGTTATAGCAGTAAAAGAGGCATGTTCAGCAGTTATTACTAATATGGGTGCATTCAAAGATGATTTAACAGCTATTAAAACAGCTATGGAATCTAAAGCTGCAAGTGTTAATACTGCAGTTGGAAATGCATCAAATGATTTAACGTCATCAAAAAGTGGCTGGACATATACTGGAAGTGGCGAATCTAATTAATAGATGTCAACATCAAGTCAACTAATATCAGAAAGGTTAAGATATTATACTTTTAGAGATGAAGTAATAAATTTAGCAAACAAGCTTCTTGAAAGTTATAAATTATATTATAGTGCATCTCAATATGTTGAAAGCATGTATAAAGTAGATGAAGAGCCAGCTGACAGATATAAGAATAAAAGTAGTTGTGAATCTTTAAAGGACAGTTACGACTTATTAATTAATACAACAATACCCGCAATAAATAGTAAAATTGATAATTTGAGTTCAAGTATAAAAGCTGCTCAAGCAGCAGAGGAAGCAGCTAGAAGAAAAAAAGAGGAAGAAAGACTAAAAAAAGAATCTTCAAAATAAGATTCAGACTTTAAGTTTTATGGTGTAAAAATATGGCAAAATACAATATTGATACAAATAAACTAGAAGAAGCAAGCTTAGAAATTAAAAGTATTACTTCTAATATAAATCGTGTTTTAACAGAATATGTATCTATGATGGCAAAAGTGCCAACAGAGACAAAAGAGTGGCAAGGTAATGCAAGTGAAGAATTTGTAGAAATCATCAAAAATGATTTTCGAAATGAATATCTTCCATTATTAGACAACATAATTAAATATGCTGATGAAATGAGTTTAGAATCTACGGAATTTCAAAATATTCCGTCCAACAATACTTTATGACTAGATTATATTTTGACAATTCTAATTTAAATGTTATAAACTCTGAACTCAATAATGCAGCAAAAGAAATAGTTGCCACTACAAATATTGCCAATAGTATAGCGATTCCTTATGGTTTTGAAAGAAGCCATGATATTCAGACATGTAATTTAGCTCTTTCTCAATCAAAAAAGCTTATTGATGAAACAAAAGATTGGTTATTGAAAAATGATGGAAATTTTGCCAACAAAAAAGTAGAGCAAGAATCAAGAATTCAAAAAATCGTTAATATAGAAATAAGAAAAAAAGACTTGTTGATAAAATAAATATGAATAATTAGTTGTTATGATAAAAAAAGAATTCAATTAAAGATTGAATTCTTTTCTATTTATAAAATTGTAAATATAATTAATATTCTTTTGAAAACTATAACAATACTAATATTGTTCCATTACGTATATTAGTTTTATAAACTAAATCATTAGGAGAATAAATCTCAGAAGTAATTCTATTATACAATGCAATAGATTTATTATTTTCAAATGAATAACCAAGCTCATTAATCGCTTTTATTAATAGTGCAATAATATTTCCAATTCTTTTAGAAATTGGAAGATATGCATCTAATGATATTTCCAATTCGGGAATAATTAATTTCACCAAAACTTTATTCTCCATATTATTCATCACCCTCATCGTTATTAGGTTTATAAGCAATTTGTTTTATTAAGTGTTTTCTTCCATTTTCTGCCACAAAACAATATTCTGGATTATTAACCATTCTGTCTTCAGAAGACAAGTTATTAAAATTAATAATAGTTTGTGTTCCGACATCTTTACCAAGCCAAATACCATAATCTGGTTTTACAATAGAAATATACCAATCTTCTATCTTTAAAATATTTAATTCTTCATATGTATCAACAAAAATAAAATTAATTTTTTGATTTTTCATTGTATCCTTGAAAAACTGATTAACGAATGGCATATTTTTTGGATCAACGTTAGACTTTAATTTCCCAACGCCAGTAATAATATAAATTGTATTTTTTTCAAGATTGTTCGACTCTTCTATAATTTTACCGAAAGTATCATTAAAGTTACTTTGATAGCAAGTTAGTCCAATAGTTAAAATATCAAAATAACCACTAAAATCAATAATCTTAATATCATAATCGTACTTTTCTAGTATTTTCAGCTCAAGTACAAGCGCATTCAAGAAATTCAAGTGTTCTTTAAAGTCAATAGCAGAAATTAAATTAACTTTATGATCTTTAAAATTAAAATAAAATTTTTCCTTATTTTCTGTATTATATCCCAAAGGAATTTTGTCCAATGTTGTTATCTCATCTAAGAAATTTTCTACATTTACAACTTTAGGTATTGATGGAATTCTCTGTAATGATACATCCTTATATTTTTGATTTAAAGTATCGGCCGTATTTTTTATAATAAGGTTTAATTCATTTCTAGTATAAATTAATGCAGATTGAAATTCTAAAACATCTTTTCCATATTCTATTAAACCACGTCCTTTAAATCCAGCAGGTTCTAGATTTCTTGGATAATTTGCCAAAATTGAAAAATAATCATCTTTATTTGAAACAGAAAGTGAAATATGATTTGTAAAGAATTCTCTTACTTTCGCTCTTAAAGTATTAACTCCTATACAAGAAACTATAAATACAACTCCATATTTAGCGCCATCTCTATATAATGGAACTATAAGTTCAGCTATTTTACTAAGATTTTCTGTAAAGATATCTAGATTATTAATTATAACAACTAATAAAGGTAACTTTTTATCAGCATTCATCTCATTATAAGATTCGAAGTTGCCTCCAAAATCGGTTGTTAAATCTTTTCTTTTATTAATTTCACGTTCAGCCATTGCCATTAAATCAATAATTTTGTCTCCATCATCTAAAGTGCAAACATCACCAACCTGAGGATAATGAAGAAAAGAACGTAAAGTACCAGCACCCATATCGACTATATATATATTTACCTCATCAGGAGAATGAGTTATACAGGTAGAATAAACAATAGTAGAAATTAAGTCCTCCTTACCGGAGCCATTTTTTCCATAAATATATGTATTACCTTTATTCAAATCAAGTGTAAGTAAACCTTGCATTTGTTTTTTAGGATTATCGTATTCACCTATAATTGGGCATATTTTGAAAGGAGTAGGTGAATAATTATATTTTTTAGTTAAATTACCCAAATATATTTGCTCAGGAATAGGATCAAGCCATAATCTTTTTGGTAAATAATTTTCTTTCTTTGACCAATTACATAATGTTTTAACAATATTAGTTAATTGATCACCCAAATCTTCAACATTTTCTTTAATAACTAAATCATTAATATTTTTTATAGTTGATCCAACATTATTTATAAAAGTAATAGAATTATCAACTTTTTTTAAAGAGTGGTCTGATGGTATATATTTAGCTCCTGACCACCCAGATTGACCAATATCAAAGTACTCGTCATATCCTACTTGTAAATAAAATCTACCAGCTTCTTTTATAGAAGCTGCATCAGGTCTTTTCAACATTTCATTACTATCACTTGCTGTTTGAACTTTTAAACATATTTTAAATTTAGAGTTTGCCCAAATCTGGTCATTAACAACACCAGTTGGCTTTTGTGTTGCTAAAATAAGGTGTACACCCAAAGAACGTCCGATACGAGCCGTTGAAATAAGCTCATTCATGAATTCAGGTTGTTGAGATTTTAATTCGGCGAACTCATCACTTATAATAAACAAATGAGAAATAGGTTCTTTAACGATTCCTTCACGGTAATATTTTTGATATTTATAAATATCTAATGTACTTTCACCAGTAACATCACGAGCATCCATAAATACCTGTTCGCGTCTTTTTAATTCCGAATTAATCGAAACTAAACTTCGCTTCATAGAGGCAGTATCTAAATTAGTAATAGTCCCAGCAATGTGTGGAATAGAATATCCTTTTTCTCTATTTTCAAATGCACCAGCCAAGCCTCCACCTTTATAGTCAATTAAAACAAATTGGACTTCATCAGGATGGAAATTGACAGCTAAAGATAAAATATATGTAATAATAAATTCAGATTTACCAGAACCAGTAGAACCAGCAATTAATCCGTGTGGTCCATGAGCTTTTTCGTGCAAATCTAACATAAAATCTTCACCATTCGCATGAACTCCTATAGGAACGGCTAAACTTATCGTAGGATCGTTAATTTTCCAACGATTGATGATATTTAACTGTTCAATTCTAGAAACTTTAAAAATATCTAAAAATGAAATAGAAGTAGGCAAAGAAGATTGAGTATCATTAGATAAAATAGGAATATTCATTAATTTTGAACATATGTAAGAAACATTTACATTTTTCATATATTCAGGTATAAATGTAATTTGTGAATTAATTGTTTTTTCCATAACACAGCCATCTTTTTCAGATAAAGCTATAAAAGTATTACATCTTTTTGGTAATTTATTCATTGTTTTATTAAGAAAAACAATGCTAAACCCTAAATTTTCTGGTAAAGATAACAAATCTGATATAATAGGTAGACTCTTTGACAAGAAAATATCATTTATAAATATTATATAATAATTATCAAAGCCTCTATATAATGTAGAATCTTCAACTATCTCACTATTTTCATCTATTTTTTCTTTTTCTTTCCTAGATTTTAAAATCTCTTCCAAATTAGAGGATAGAACTTTCATTTCATCATAAGAATTAGCATAATATCTTACGGTTTTATCATCATTAAATGAATGAGGCAAATATTTAACATAGTCCCAATCATAATCATCGGCTTCATTATTAATAAAGAAAATCATTTTCAACTCTTGAGAACTATGTAAAGTAGCTAGTTGAATAATAACTGATTGCAAAAAGTATTCACTATAAGGAACATTTAAAAGTATTGCGGAAACACGATTCTTTTTAAAATCAAAAGTAACAGGGACATTTTCTAATGTTTTACTATTGTCAACAATTTGATAAATATAATCAAGCAAGAAATCTTCATCTAATGTGAAATGTTCTTGAGGAGCGTTAATCTCCAATAATGCAGGCACATTACCAATACCTAATCTAACCACTAAAAAATCTTCATCGCGAATTTCGCGATTCCATAACACACTAAAGTTTCCATTAACTAAGTTAATACAATTATCAATTTTTAAATTTGAATCTTTCATAATTTGAGCTTGTTTAACCATGATTTTATGAATATGTTCATTACAATTATTCAAATATTTAGTATATTTTTCAATTCTATATTTTTCTCTTTTTTTAGCACGTCTTTTTTGAATAAAAGTAACAATTCTAGGAATAAGTAGACTTCCGAACAACATAGAAACACACATTATTGCGGAAGTAACAATTGTCAAGGTTTTAGCTTTATTTTGAATATTATTAATAAGATTTATAACAGCGATAAAAGAAGAAGATAACATAGTAAAACTAGCACCAAATGTCATCAAAAAAGAATTGTTATCAGTATCCTGTTTTGGAGGAGGAGGATCAATTTCAAAAGTTTCAGTATGAACAAATTCTTTTAAACTAGGTTTATGAAAAAAGTAATCATCCGGATGATATAATTCGAAAATTTGTTCCTCGTCACTTACAGGATTAAATATCGTGTTATCATAATTGGTATTCGAGTATTTACTTAAGATAAATAAGTTAATTGATATTTGATTTTGATAAGTACATATTCTTAAAAACTTATTCATCCAAATGATTTTTAAACCATCTATAAAGATTACATCTCCTGTTGCTAAAGGAACAGAATATCTAACAATCTTATCATTAACATATAAAGGAGTCTTTCCAGTTACATTATTTATATACCATTTATTTTCGATGGAATTTATTTCAGCAAAAACTGCCTTTTGAGAAATATTGTTAAAAATAATAGCTGAATCACTTGTACTTCCGATTGCAATTTTATTAGAATTAGCAGAGGCATCATAATATTCAGTAGATATAGTAGGAATACACCATAAACTCAAATATTCTTCAGTATTAAAAAGGTAAATCGCAACATGCAAATAGTCTTCCAAAACAATTTCATCTGTCGTGTTTCCATTAATAAAAATATTAAAAGAGTCGCTACTTTTTAAAACCCATTTATCATTAATAGCTTCAAAATCGAAATTCTTGTATTGATTGGAATCAATGGGTTTATATTTCATTGTAAAAATCCCATCTACTTCATCAGGCAATGTTAATTTCGTGATTTTCACTTCATCCAATAATAAAACTCGCATCGCACACACCACCATCTTATATTGTATTATCCTATAACATTATATCATATAAAATCATAAAGCGAAAACAAAAAAAGTGTTTTTAAGCAAAGATAAAAACACCGCATTTACACCAAAAATACTTAATATTGGTCAAAAAAGCTAAATAATATAGTATAATTAAATTAGGTGATTAAACGATGAAAATGATTGTTTCTGCTGGTGGAACTGGAGGCCATATATATCCAGCACTTGCTATTATCAATAAATTCAAAGAAAAAGAAAAAAATCTTGATATTTTATATATTGGAACTCATAATCGTATGGAAAAAGATCTTATTCCAAAAAGAGGAATAAAATATGAAGCACTTGAAATTTATGGTTTTTCCAAACGAGATATCTGGCTAGATATTAAAAATATTTTTCTTATATCTAAAGCCAAAAAGAAATGTTTAAAAATAATGCGTGAATTTAAACCAGATATTGTTTTAGGAATTGGTGGATATGTAACATATCCTGTTATTTGGGCTGCTCATAAACTAGGAATAAAAACTTTTATTCATGAACAAAATTCTATTCCTGGTAAATCTAATTTAATGCTTCAAACAAAAGCAGACTTAATTGGGGTATCCTTTAAAGAATCAGCATCTTTTTTTAAAAAAGCGCAAGATAAAGTCTTTTATAGTGGAAATCCATGTGGGGAAAATGCTTTAAATAGTGAACCAATGCCTAAAGAAAAATTAGGTCTAAACCCTAAGAAAAAACTAGTGGTTATTGTAGCTGGGTCTCTAGGATCTGCTACGATAAACCAGAAAATGAAAGATTATTTATATAAGTCAGCTAACGCTTCATATGAAGTGTTATATATAACTGGGAAATCTTTATATGATGATTTTATTAAAGATAGTAACTTTGCATCTAATATCAAAGTATTACCATATCTAGATAATTTACCATCATTACTTAAAAATACAGATTTAATTGTAACTAGAGCAGGAGCATCAACTATGAGTGAAATACTATCTTTAAACTTACCAGCTATCTTTATTCCTTCACCATATGTTGCTAATAATCACCAATACTATAATGCTCTTGAAATAAAAAATAATGGTGGTGGCGAAATAATTGAAGAAAAAGATTTGACATCAGACAACCTTTCTAATAAAATTAATGAAGTGCTTAATAATCATGAACTATATTCAAACATGAAAGCCAATTTAAAAAAGATGAGTATGAATAATAGTAGTGATTTAATATATGAAAAAATAAAGGATCTGATAAAATGATAAATAAAATAAAAGAATATGGAAATATTGAAGAACATGCACCATTAAAAAATTTAAATACGTATCATATTGGAGGAACAACTAAATATTTAATTTCTCCCAATTCCATTAATGATTTAATTCAAATACTAAAAATACTAAAAGAAAATAATATAAAATATTTTATTTTAGGAAATGGATCTAATATAATCTTAAATGATCGAGAATTTGATGGAGCTATAATAAGATTGAATAAATTAAATGGCATTGAAATTCATCCTTCTTTACATATGGCTTATGCTGAAGCTGGAGCAATGTTACCTAAATTAGTTCAAGAAGCTGTTAATAATTCATTAATGGGACTAGAATTTGCCTCAGGAATCCCAGGTACTGTTGGTGGTTCTATTTATGGTAATGCTGGTGCATATAATTCATGTATCCTAGATTATGTAACTTCAGTTACTGTTTTAGATGAAGATTTAAATGTCAAAGTAATAGAGCATGAACAAATAAATTACTCATATCGTACTTCTATGTTTAAAGAAGAAAAAAAATATATTATTCTAGCGGCTAAATTTTATCTAAAAGAAGGAGATAAAGAAAACTCTTTAAACATAATTGAAGATCGACGTCAAAGAAGAGTGGCATCACAACCTTTAGAATACCCATCAGCTGGTTCCGTATTCCGTAATCCTGAAGGCGATTTTGCAGGTCGCTTAATTGAATCATGCAACTTAAAAGGATATCGTATAGGTGGTGCTGAAGTTTCAGAAAAACATGCTAATTTCATTGTTAATATTGATAATGCCACCAGCAAAGATGTTTACGAACTAATCAATTATGTTCATGATACAGTCCTAGAAAAAACTAATGTAGATTTACATATTGAACAAGAATTTATAGATTGGGAGTAATTATATGAACAAAAAGGGGACAATAAAAAAGCCTAAAAAAAGACTTAAATTAAGAGTAAATGTGTTAGCTAAGATATTACTAACACTTCTTCTTATTGCCTCTTTTTCTTACTATATATTTAATTTAAAAATTAAAAATATTGTTATAAAAGGAACAACTAATATCAAAGATGTTGAAATAATCGAAACTGCTAATATAAAAGATTATCCAGCTATTTATCGTTTAAATTTATCTAAAATAAAGAAGAGTATAAATAATCTTCCCTTAGTAGATAGTGTTAAAATAAAAAGAAATATCTTTGGTAAATTAACTATAGAGATTCAAGAAGAAAAAATACTTTTTTTCTACAAATATAATAATAAATACATAACTAACAAAGGCAATTCTATTTCTGATGAAAATAAATATTATGGTTATCCTACCTTAATTAATTTCACTCCCGATACTGTCTTTGAAAACTTTGTAAAAGGTCTAAATAAAATAGACTATAATATTATAAAAATGATAAGTGAAATAGAGTATACTCCATATAAAGCAAGTGATGGTACTATTGTAGATAATAATTTATTTACTTTAACAATGAATGACACTAATACCGTATATATTGATACAGTAAATATTAAAAATCTAAATAAATATCCAACAATATTTGCTTCATCTAACATGGATGCTGAACGTGGAGTATTATATCTCGATACAATAAATGATGATCGAATATATTTTAAAAGTTATAAAACAATAAAAGAAGAGAAAGAACAACAAGCTAAAAAAGAAGAAGAAGAAAAAGAAAAAAAACAAGATGAGGGGGAATAATTATGAATTATAATAAAATAATGGAAGACGAATTAAATAAACTAAAAAAAACAAACAAAGTCCCGAATTTACTTCTTCATAGTTGCTGTGCCCCTTGTTCTTCTCATGTTATTGATTTATTATCACCATATTTTAATATTACTATTTTATATTATAATCCCAATATTGAACCATATGAAGAGTATCTTCATCGTAAAGAAGAAGAAATTAAATTTATTACTGAATATCCTAGTAAAAACAACTTAAATATTATGGATTGTGATTATGATAACGAATTATACCATGAAACAATAAAAGGTTTAGAGCAAGAAAGAGAAGGGGGCTTACGCTGCCTAAAATGTTATCATTTACGCCTTGCCAAAACTGCTTTATTAGCTAAAGAAAAAAACTTTGATTATTTTGCCACTACTTTAACCGTAAGTCCTTTAAAAGATTCCAAAAAAATAAATGAAATAGGAAAAAAACTAAGTGAAGAATTTCAAATTAAATATTTATATTCAGATTTTAAGAAAAAAGAAGGCTATAAACATAGCATTGAATTATCTAAAAAATATAATTTATATCGTCAAGATTATTGCGGCTGTATATATTCCAAAGCCGAAAGAATTAAGACCAAATTAGAAAAAGAAAAAACTGCTAATCTTTAGCAGTTTTACTTTTGCCTTTTTAATTTTAAATACCTAGTATAATCATCACTTAAATCAGGAGTTTGAAGAGAATAATTATCTTTTTCTGTTATTTTTAACTGTGTAAGTAAATCCTTACTATCTACTTCTAAATCTAGAAAAGACATAACTCCGTATCCATATATTTTCTCTAATATATTAATACATTTAAAATAATCAAAAACTTCTTCATATAAAACTTCAATTAATTCTCTACGTAAATTATTAAATATACTTTTCTTATTTAGAAAACCTTCATAGGTAAAATCATTTTGCAATAACATATTTCCTTTATTATCTTTTAGAGTATAAGAAGAATATAATAAATAAGAAAGCATCGTATCACTAATTAAACCCGCTTCTAAATATTTTACCTTTTTAGGTGTCTTACTTTTAATTTTATTTGTTATAACGGGATGAATTCTTTTTAAACTAAGACCAATACAAATAACTTTATCAAAAATAGATAACTTATTAATATCTTCTTCTTTTACCATTGAACATTGATTTAATAGTCTTTCGTATTCAAAAAGCAAGTTTTCACTAAATGAACTAGATGTGTTAACCATAATATTATACTTTAATAAATCTTCATATCTAAATTGGTTAACTGCTTTAACGAACGCATTGTGAAAACAAAATAATATTTTTCTAAATTCTTTTTCTTTTCTTGTCAATTTACTCATATATATCACCCAAACAATTTAATGCGTATGCATTATTATAAAACATAATTAATTTTATGTACATAAAAAACCATTAATTATTAATGGTTTTATCATTATTATAAAAATTATTTAAATACATTTGATAAGCTTTATAGCTACTATCTTCTATATTATTTTTATACTGAATATCATATTCTCGACAAAATTCTTTAATTAAGTAATCCGTAAAATAAGGATTTCTTACTAATAATGGACCAAGTAAATAAGTTCCATAAAAGTGTTTTTCTAAAATACCTTCTTCTAAGCTTTGAGGTTTATATCCAGTACCTGATATCACTTTAAATAAAGGATGATTGTACTCCATAATAGCTGAGTTACGATTTTGAAAACCAATAATCTTCTCATCTATAAAAGGAAAAGTATAATATTGTTCCCCAACTATTCTAAAATCTTCTTCTTTAACAATATAATCAAATATATCTAAAGCTTCTATATTGCCTTTATCATAAGTTTCTATTCTTTTTCCAAATAAATCTAATGAATTACCTGTTACTAAGAAAAACTTACCATTAAGAATTGCTGTTTTTATTTGTTTCTTATATTTTATAATATCTTCTAATACAATTAATTTGTTTTCTTCACTACCAGTACCCATATAATAAAAATCATATTTATCAAAATCTATCTTATCGCCAATTGATAAAAAATAAAGTGAAACATCTATATTTTGTTTTTCCAATCGATCTAATAAATATCTAACATTTCCATTCTCGCCATATAAATTCATTAAATCATAATATAAATGAGCAATTTTAATTTTTTTCATTTTCATCATCCTCTATCAATTTTAGTATATTTGCGGTCATATCAAAACAAACCATTGTATAAATATCTCCGACGCTATCTTGTTTAACTCTCTTAATTAATTCGTTTAAATCATCAATTAATATTAATTTATTATTATCAATATTAGCAAAAGATAATCTAGTTAATACATCATACCTAAAACGACCAATAATAAATATTTTATCAATTGTTTTATCATTCAATAATTCAAACTCTACGTCCCATAACCAAGATAAGTCATTAAATTGATATCTTCTTGATACATTATCAAAACCTAAAATAATGGTTTTCTTACCTGTTTGATTTTTAATAAATCTTAAAGATTGATAATAACTTAAATTGTTTTCATTTTTTGTTTCTAACATTGTTAGCTTGCGTCCATCTAATTCTCTAACTTTACCTCTCTTAGATGATAACTTATCCCCGTTTATTGCTTTTTTTAAATCTTCTTTACTAACTCCAATATAATTACATAAAGCATATGCACTAACAGTATAATAAACGGCATATAATACATCTTTATTTAAATATATGTCTTCATCATTTATTTTAATCCTATGCTTCAAAAAATCGACATCTTTTACTTCATACATTACATCCCCACGTCTAAAATCTTTATTAGGGCAAATATAATTTCCAATATGTCCATAATGATAATAAAGATAGTCTAACTTAGCGTGACATCTAGGGCAATAAGCATAATCTACTGCTTCTATACTACTTTTTAAATAACTATCACTAGTTTTACCAACCCCATATGTAATACAATCATTTTTAAATAAATAAGATAATCGATTAACTAAAGGATCATCAGCATTAATAATTAACTTAGTATCATCCCCAATTGCTTTTATTATATCTTGAAAAACAATATCAGGATCTCCATTTCTAGCTGGTTGATCTCTTGTAACATTAGTTACTACTAAATGAGTCATTTTATTCTTCCCAAAAATAAGTTTTAAATGTCTCTCATCACATTCTAATAATAATACTTGGTGTTTAAATTCTCCTTTTATATTACAATTATTTAAAATTAAAGTCGTAGCAGCTAATACTCCATTACTACCATTCTTGTTATAACAAACATCATACCCATTATCAGTTAATATATGATTTATTAAATCAGTAGTACTTCCTTTTCCTGAAGAACCAGTAACTGCTATTACATATTTAGGATACTTTATTTTTTCTAAAATTTTCTTTTGTCTTAAAACATCATATATAATATAGCCTGGATACACAGAACCATTCTTTCCAAATAATTTACATATTTTAGTAATTAATTTGTTTATTATAATCATTATACTTACTTTCATATATCTTCACCTAAACTGATTATATCAAATATTCATTAAAAATAACTAATTTTTGCATATTTTGTCGAAGTCGTAGCATCATATAAATATATTTGATATATTGAATCTGGTGATTTTATGGATATATATTTTACAAATAACACTCTTTATATAAACATTGAAGATCGAATAAATTTTACTTTAATACATCATCTTCAAAAGAAACTATATCGTATTTTAAATGATTATCATATTAGTAATATCGAAATTGCTATAAATAATAATACTCATTATGATGATTCTTTAATAACTTACCTAGTTTCTGATTATAAAGCTAAATATAATGGTCATCTTATTGTAAAGTAATAATATTTATGTTGAATGCTAATATTATTAATTTTATAATATATAAATAGAGGTGGTAGTATGACTGAAGGAATCGTATATTTAACTTTTATCCCTTGGTTTTTATATTTTGCATCCCTATGTAAAAATGCTCTAAAAGATTTAAAAGACAATGAAATTAATCTTAAATGGATTAAAAAGAATATTTTTAAAATATTTCATTTTGAAAACATAATTCTTTTTGCAATTTTTTTCTATTTTTCAGCATATTATTCAGATTCAAATCAAATCTGGTTAGTAGAAGTATTACTATTTTCGGCTATTAATTTATATCTATTTATTAATCGTTATTATGATAAAAACCGTAGTAAAGCAACTATTGGGACAAAAGATGTATCTACTATTTTAATTATAATGTTTCTTATTTTTATACCTTTAATTTATTATATAAGCTCTAGAAACTATGTTGTTACATGCTATATCTTCTTTGCTTATAGTTTCTTTAATTATTTAATTGTCTATATTGCTAAAACAATTAATGACTTTATAATGAAACTAATTACGAAAAAAAATGACGAAGAATAATTATCAAATAGAAAAAATCATTGAATCCCTTTTTAACAAAGGACATACAAACTTTATTATAGAAGAAGATTTAATAAAAATTAAAGGTAAATTAAGTAAGAATTCTTACCAAATTTATAAACCATATGAAGATGCTAGTAAAGTTATCCTTTTTAAAAAGACTAATCCAAAATTAGTTCTTTTTAAAATTATATGTAAAGTTCCTATTAGACATCAAGATGTGCTTGGAACTATTTTTTCTCTTGGATTAAAAGAAGATACATTTGGGGATATTATAAACTATGAAAACTCATTTTATTTTTATACTTTACCTAACTTAGAAGAATATTTTAAAAGTAATATGCTCAGAATAAAAGATAATCCTATTATTTTAGAAAATATTCCTTTAAGTTTTTCTACTAATTTTAAACAAAATTATTTGATTCAAGAATATATAGTTACTTCTTGCCGAATAGATAATATAATTAGTACTATTATTGGTGACAGTCGTAAAAATATCTTAACATTATTTAAAGATAAAGCAATACTTCTTAATTATGAAGAAGTACAAAAACCAACTAAAATATTAAAAGAAAATGATATTTTTAGTATTCGTCGATATGGTAAATATCAATATAATGGAATTAAAAGGATTACTAAAAAAGGCAGTTACGTTATCGAAATAAAAAAATATATTTAGGAGCAAAATTTGACTTTATAATAAGGCAATGATAGAATGATTATGCTTAGAAATGAGGGGGATTTTATGAGTAATGGAAAACATTTAGAAGGAAGTCAAACTCCTACTAATGAAGTCGAAAATAAAAAAAATAATACAGGAGCTAAAAAAGCTATTGGAGCAGTTAGTATTCTTTTATTACTTAGTGGTGCATTGACTTTAGGGGGAATGTATGTAAAAGACCATGTATATCCTGCAATAAAAGAAGATAAAAGAATAGAACAACTAGTTGGTGCTAACATTACTAATGGTGAAGGACTTATAATGCCTGATAAAATAATGATAGATCAAGCATATGATTTAAAATATGCTGATGGTTCTACATTAGTAGAAGAATTAAATGAACGTGGTTTAAAATATTGTGAAATACTAGATGAATACTATACACCAGATGGTAAAGATATTGCGATATTAACTTACCAAGTAGTTACTAGAGAAACTATAGAACCTACTAAAACAGAAATAGATGGTCGAGTTATTTATTCGGCACCTGCTGGATACATGGTAGATGGTAATATATGTTATCGTGATACAACAGCTCAAATAGTAAAAATTGTTCCAAAAGACGCTAATGGTGATTATAGTAAAATAGAAGTACCTAATGTTCAAAAATATGAATTAATTGATATTAAAGAAACTAAAACATCAACTTATGATTCCATTTGCGATTATACTATAGTTTGTGATGTTCCTGATACAGCAACCTTAAATAAAGATGGTTTATGTGAAGCAACACTTACCTTAAAAAAACATTAAAAAATACCAAAAAAGTACTTGTTTATAGTACTTTTTTTTGATACAATAAATGCGGCTTTAAAAAGCAAATAGACATGGGTGTGGATTTAAATCTCGAGTGCCGAAGAGGTGAGGTTTAAAGTTGAAACATTCAGATGTATAACGAAGGAGGGAAATTTTTATGGCCGTAGTTTCTTTAAGTTATTTATTAGAAGCTGGAGTTCATTTTGGACATCAAACTAAAAGATGGAACCCAAAAATGAAAGAGTATATTTTTACAACAAGAGATGACATTTATATTATCGATTTACAAAAAACATTAAGTAAAATCGAAGAAGCTTATGCAGAAATAAGCAAAATAGCTGCAAATGGAGGAACATTCCTATTTGTTGGAACAAAAAAACAAGCTCAAGAAGCAGCTAAAGAAAATGCTGAACGTACTAATTCATATTATGTGACAGAAAGATGGTTAGGTGGTACTTTAACTAATTTCCGTACAATTAGAAGTAGAGTAAAACGTTTAGAAGAAATCGAAAACATGGAAAAAAATGGAACATTTGACGTTCTACCTAAAAAAGAAGTAATTGGATTAAAGAAAGAACATGATAAATTAAATAGATTACTTTGTGGTATTCGTGCAATGGATAAATTACCACAAGCATTAATTATCGTTGATCCTAAAAAAGAAATAAACGCTATCAAAGAAGCAAGAAAATTAAATATCCCAATCTTTGGTATTGTTGATACTAACTGTGATCCAGACGATGTTGATTATGTAATACCTGGAAATGATGATGCTGTTAGAGCAGTAAAAGTAGTTTTAGGTGTTTTAGGAAATGCTATCGCTGAAGTTAATGGTGGTGAAATAATCGACTATATAACTGAAGAAGATCGTAAATCTAAAAAAGAACATAAAGAAGAAAAAAGTGAAGCTAAAGTTGAAACAGTAAAAGAAGAAGTAAAAGAATCGACTGTTGAAGAACAAGCTGCTCCTGAAACTGTAGAAGAAGTAGAAGTTGAAGAAGCAACAGAAGATTTAAGTACTAAAACATTAACTGAATTAAAAGCAATGGCTAAAGCATCAGGAATTAAAGGCTATTCTACAATGAAAAAAGATGAACTAATTGCATCTTTAAGTGAATAATAAAAATAAGAAAGAAGGTTACATTATGATAAGCGCAAGCCTAGTTAAAGAACTAAGAGACCAAACTGGAGCAGGAATGATGGATTGTAAAAAAGCTTTAACAGAATGCGATGGCAATCTTGAAGCTGCAATAGACTGGTTACGTGAAAAAGGTATTGCTAAAGCTGGTAAAAAAGGAGCAAGAATTGCTGCTGAAGGTTTAGCTGATATCTTTGTAAAAGGTAATAAGGCAGTAATGATTGAAATTAATGCCGAAACAGATTTCGTTAGTAAAAATGACGAATTTAAAGAATTAATTAAAACAGTAGGGGAAACAATTTTAAATAGCGATGCTAAGACTTTAGAAGAAGCAAATGAATTACCATATGAAGATGGAACAATTAAAGATTTAATAATTGCTAAAACATCAAAAATTGGTGAAAAATTAGACTTCCGTCGTCTAGCTGTAATTGAAAAAAATGACGATGAATTCTTTGGTCAATACCTACATATGGGTGGAAAAATTGCTGTTGTTACTGTTGTAAAAGGCGCAAATGAAGAAGTAGCAAAAGATGTTGCAATGCAAGCTGCTGCTATGAAACCAAAATATGTATTTAAAGAAGATGTTCCTGCTGAAGAAGTAGCTCGTGAAAGAGAAGTCTTAAAAGAACAAGCTATTAATGAAGGAAAATCTGCTGAAATCGCTGAAAAGATGGTTGAAGGACGTCTTAACAAATTCTACAAAGAAATTTGCTTAGCACTTCAAGCATTTATTAAAGATGGCGATATAGATGTAACAAAGTATGTAACTGACAATGGAGGAGAACTTATTGGAATGAGCATGTTTGTTGTTGGTGAAGGAATCGAAAAAAGACAAGATAACTTCGCTGAAGAAGTAATGGCTCAAATCAATAAATAATTAAATTAGACACTTTTTTACAAGTGTCTTTTTTTATGCCTTATAACTTAAAATATTCATGTTATAATAATTATGAGGAAGTGAATTATGAAACCTAAAACCAAAAATATTATTCGTAAAACAATTTATGGAATATTATTCCTTGCTATGATTGTCGCTTTTGTTTATCTAAGTGAAAAATATGCCGATAATGGAGATGATCACGTTATAACAATAAATGACTACTACCAAAACATTAATAATTCTAAATATAAAATAATCCGTGGTTCAAAACTAATATCATTACTTCAAGAAGGAAAAAGTATTATCTTTATTGGAAGTAGTACTTCAGAAGCTGCAATTAAATATATAGAAGAACTAGACCCCATAATTAGAAAAACAGGGGTAGATAAAATATACTACTATGATATAAATAATGATAAAGCACAAAAAAATTCCAATTATTACGAGATTCGTGAATTACTAAAAGGATCACTTATTACTACTGATGGCAGTGAAAATAATCTTCTAGCTCCAAGTTTATACATTGTTGATAATGGCAAAGTAAAATACTATAATATCGAAACTGTCGCTATAAAAAATACTGATAAAATAGAAGATTATTGGACTCAAGAAAAAGAAAGCGCATTTATATCAGAAGTAACAACTGCTATAAATAAATATTATTTGAATAATGATAAATAATGCTTTATAATTATAGACATATAAAGGAGAGAAAATAGACAATGATAGACAATGATGTCGAATTTAAAATGATGCATGCTCTTGAAACAATGGATTCAAGACTAACAACAATTAGAGCTGGTCGTGCTAACCCAGCAATGGTTCATGGGATAAATGTTGAATATTACGGAGTTCCAACTCCATTACCAAGTTTAGCAAATATTACAGTACCAGAGGCTCGTACATTAATGATTAAACCATTTGATCGTAATTGCCTTAAAGATATAGTAAAAGCTATTCAAGAAGCTAATTTAGGTATTAATCCAACTGATAATGGGGAATCTGTTATTCTAACAATACCTCAATTAACAGAAGAACGTCGTCGTGAATACGTTAAACAAGCAAAACAAATTGCTGAAGAAACCAAAGTCGCTTTAAGAAAAGTACGTCAAGAAGCTAATGAAGACATAAAAGATGACGAAACTATAACTGAAGATGACGAGAAAAAAATGCTTGAAGAAGTTCAAAACTTAATAAATGAATACAACAAAAAAGTTGATGAAAAACTAAAAGAAAAAGAAGACGAACTAATGAAAGTTTAATTACACGTAAGTGTAATTTTTTTATTACAAAAATGTTTACATTCCTAATATCTTTTCATATAATAAGAAAATATCTAGGTGATTTATATGGAAAAAAACTTAATTACAGAAGTTGGAATTAAATATCGCATAATTCCTACTAAAAAAGACGAATACATCCTAATTCCTATGGATATAATAGAAGGATACAGTGTAGGAGATATCTTCTATAGTGAAGACGTTTATAACACTTTAGGGAATCCCTTATATTTAGAAGAAAGAGAATATATAATTGATAATATTCGTACAATTGAAGAATTAAAAATAAATTATGATTATAGTGATCCAACATTTGTTGTTGATTATTATTTCTGCGAAGAACAAGATTACTTTATATACGCTCGAATAATAGATAATAAAGTAGTTAGTCGTAAACTAAGTACTAAAATATTACAATCTAAAAAAGCTCAAGAAACATATGAAGAATTACAAGGTAATCCATCCTTATTATTAAATGAAGATGCTCTAACTTCTCTTCTTAATCAAGATAATCTTGACGATATAAAAAGAGAATTAGCAAGATATCGCCATTCTCTAGGATACTTTAAAGAACTTACTAAGACAGATGCAGCTACTAAAATAATCGTAGAAAATGGGGGAATTAAACGTATCGAAACTAATGCTCGTATTATCGAAGATGTAAAACCTACAGTAGTTAAAACAAAAAGTCATATAGCAAAGAGCCCATCTATATCAGTAAGTGGCTTAGTACAATATATTACGGAAAGAGTATTTGGTCATGATGATGAAATAAAACTTTTAGCGACAAAAATAATTATGAATTATACTTCAACTCCTGAATTTGGTACAGAACCATTACTTATCGTTGGTCCAACTGGTACCGGAAAAACAGAAACAATAAGAGCTGCAAGCGAATATCTAGATATTCCTTTTATCGAAATAAATACTCCTAACTTAGTACCTGAAGGAATACATGGTGCTTCTTTAGAAAGCTACTTAAATAGTTTAAAAATCTATTGTAATGGAGATTTAAAACAAGCTGAAAAATCAATTGTATACCTAGATGAATTTGATAAACTAGGTCGTAACGATTTAAACATTAAAACAGCAGTAAAACAAATTCTCCTAAAATTTTTAGAAGGTGGAACCTTTATAATAAGTGATCGTTATAATACATATAATTTTAATACAAGAATGCTAAACAAAATATGTTCTGGAGCCTTTCAAGAATTATTTGAAGAACATAAAGCAATCGGTTTTGAAACAGGTGCACCTAAACCTATGCAATTTTCTCGTCAAAAAGTAGTAGATGCTGACTACTATGGAAAAGAACTAATAACTAGAATTCACTCAATAATTCCTTATCTTCCTCTAACTAGAGAAGAACAAAAAAGAGTAATTTTAGAATCAAAAATCAGTAAATATCTTCAAAAGAAAATTAGATATCAAAAACAATTCAACATTGAACTCCTATTAGAAGACGATTTTATAAATGGTCTAATAGACAAATTATCTAATAGCGAACAAAGTATGCGCGATTTAAACAATAATATTTTAGAATATTTAGCTTTACCAGAATATGAAATATTATCAAATCCTCACTCATATCAAAGACTTACTCTTACCAAAGATACTCTAGAAGATAAAAAGAACTTCCGCTTACAATAAAACGACATTGTCGTTTTTTAACCCTTTACAATATACCCTATAGGGTATATAATTAAATAGGTGATAAAATGATTGAAACTAAAACTAAAAGAAATGAAGAAGAAAAGAAATTAATTCTAAATAGAATAAATCGCATAAAAGGGCAATTAACTGGTATTGAAAAAATGATTAATAACGATACTGATTGTAATAATGTTTTAATTCAAACAGTAGCAGTTGAAAAATCAGTTAAAAGTTTAGCCAATTTTATCTTAGAAAATCACTTATACAAATGTGTAGCCAATGACTTAAAAGATGGTCATTCTAAAACTATTGATGAATTAATTGATTTATTTAAAAGATTTAATAATTAAAGGAGAATAGTATGAAAACTGAAAAAAATATATTAATAGCTTTTATTTTAAATATTAGTTTTTCTATCTTTGAATTAATAGGAGGTCTATTTACCAATAGTATTTCTATTTTATCAGATGCTATCCATGATTTTGGAGATGCATTAAGTATTGGTTTATCTTTAATTTTAGAAAAAATAAGTAAAAAGAATCCAGATTCAAATTATACATATGGTTATGCTAGATATTCTATCTTAGGAGCTTTAATTACTACGACAATTTTAACTGTTGGCTCTATTTTTGTTATTATAAGTAGCATAAAAAGAATAATAAGCCCTGAAGATATTAATTATAATGGAATGATTATCTTTGCTATCTTTGGTGTAATTATTAACTTCCTAGCAGCTTATTTTACAAAAGATGGTCATTCAGTAAATCAAAAAGCTGTAAATCTTCATATGCTTGAAGATGTATTAGGTTGGGTAGTTGTTCTAATTGGTTCCATCTTAATGAAATTTACTGATATACGTTTAATTGATTCAATAATGTCTATTGGTGTTGCCTTATTTATTTTAATTAATGCTTTTAAAAATTTAAAATCTATCTTAGATTTATTTTTAGAAAAAACACCAGCTAATATAAGAGTAGAAGAGTTAAAAAACCATTTACTAAAAATTAAAGAAATAAAAGATATTCATCATATCCATGTTTGGAGTCTTGATGGAAATAATAACTATTCAACTATGCATATTGTAACTGACACAAAAGACCCTGTTAAATTAAAAAAAGCTGTAAGAAATGAAATGCTAGAACACAATATCATCCATACAACTATCGAAATTGAAGGAAGCGATGAAAAATGTTTAGACAAAGAATGCCACGTCGATATTAAAACATCCAATCATCATCATCACCATTAAACAGATTAATTTCTGTTTTTTTTATAAAAAAAAGATCCTTAAAAAGGATCTAATTTATTTAAGTGGTGTCCCCGAGGTGATTCGAACACCTGACCGATCGCTTAGAAGGCGATTGCTCTATCCAGCTGAGCTACGAGGACATAACTCGCGGAACAAATAGATTATATAATATATTTTATTAATTTTCAAGTCTAAATTCATCTATTTTTTCATTATTAACTTGGAATATAACATTTAAAGCACCTAAAGTATCATAAATAGAATAAGATATAGCATACTTAATCTCTTCTTTTAACTTACCTTCAAAAACACTTGCTAATAAAATTTCATTAAAATTTAAAACTACTTCATTATTAGTTTTTTCATAATCAATTAATTCTACTTGATAATTTAAATGACTAGATAAATTACTACTATTAAGTCGATTAGTTCTTAAACTATTAATAATAATTTCTATTTTATCATCATTATCATTACTTATATAAGATATTGGAATATAATAACTATTCTTTGTATTGCTTAAATAATAAACTGTAGTCATACTAGTATTTGCTATATTATTAATATTAATAATTTTATTAATTCCTATACTACGATCTAAGTATAAATCTAATTTTATTTTAGTCTTTGGTAGTTCTCTTAAATGCTTTCCTTCAACAAAGATCATAATTTTCTTAACATCTTTAATCGTCGTTAATGAATAAACTAAAGCTTCTAACATCTTTTCTTCATTTTCTAAATCAACTAATAAAAACTCTTTACTGAAATTAATCTTAAGTAAGCCATCTTTCAATTCATAATCTAATAACTTAGTTCCCTTAGGAATAATAGCTTTAAATCCTTCTGGTAAATTAGTAGGATTCCCGCCAATAATTAAAGAATTTATAATTTCTTCGATCAATTCATCTGAATTACTATTAGTTTTAATTTCTGTCATGCCTACAAAGTCATTTTCATCTATTAAATAAATATTTATTCTTTTACAATCATCAACAACTACTTCTTCATTAATTACTTCTGGATAATTATATAAAATTAAAGCTAATAAAAGGAGAAGAGTAGTAATAGCAATTTTTTTAAAAGTAAAACGTTTTAGCATCCAACCACCTAATAAAATTATATTAATAAAAATTTATTTAAGAATAAAAACTCCTAAAAGGAGTTTATAAAAACTTATCATCACTATTTAAAATATCTAAAACATCTTTTCTTGTTTTAACACCAAGTTTCATAATAACATTAGAAATATGATTTCTAATAGTTTTTGCTTTAATTTTCAAGATATTAGCAACTTCATTAGTTGTATATCCTTTATCTAAATAATTAAATATCTCTTTTTCTCTTTTAGTTAATAAATTCTTCATTATTATATCTCACCCAACTAATATAATATATGAAGAACTAAATAATCATGTTAATTAAATTTAACAGTAACATATTTTTGTTCTTTAAACTCTTCATTAACTCGACGAATTATTTTATTAGCAATCTCATAACTATGTTCATCTTTATCTATCACAATTGTAACATTATCTCCATTAATCTTAACAAAAGCCTCACTTTTAAATTCATCTTTTATAATATTTTCTATCTTTTCTTCTTCACTCTTATTACTAGATATTAAAAGCAAATTATTATAAGCATCATTTTTTTCATTTAAGTCACTTGTTTCACTTAAAATAATATCCTGTAAATTATTAATAGTTTCTAGTACTTCTTCATCGTTTTGTACACGCAAAGAAACTATTTCAGTACTTTCATTAACTACTAAAGTTGTATCATTAGTATCTACAGGTTCAATAAAGTCTTTTAACTCATTTTCATTCATTGTAATATAAAATATACTTAATATTAAAATAACACTAAATAAAAAGGTAAACCAAATACTTTGTTTATTAATCATTATAATCTCCTCCAATATTAATACATAATATTAACTGACAATAAAAAATATACTTATATTTACTAATTATTAAAAATATATTATTATATTAATAGGTGATATTATGAAATCTAAAAAACAACTACTTTTTTCTATTTTATTTGTTCTTTTTATCTGTGCTTTTTTAACTTTAAATGTTGTATATGCTGCTACTTCAAGTAAAATAGAATTTTGTGATTATAGTGGTGTTCGAAGAACTTTTATGATTCTTGGAGTTATTATAAATATTGTTAAAATAGTTGTTCCTTTAATTTTAATAATTACTGGTATGATAGCATTTAGTAAAACTATAATAAGTGGTAAAACCGAAGATATGACTGCTAGTATAAGTCTTTTAGCTAAAAAGATAATAGCTGGTCTTATAGTTTTTTTAATACCTAGTGTTCTAGATTTTACATTTGATACATTAATAGGAGCTGATGACTCAAGTTTTACTGAATGTACTAACTGTTTACTAGATACGGAAAATTGTACAATTCCAGAAAGTGATCCTAGTACTTATACTGAATAGATAATGATTTATCTATTTTTTTAATTTTTAAAAAGGAAATAAACTCCCTTAGCAAGTACATATATATTGAAGGGAGTAAATATGAATAAAAAATTAATTGTTAAACAACAAGATATTAAAGATTGTGGTATCTGTTGTTTAGAATCAATAATTAAATTTTATGATGGCTGTATCCCATTAGAAAATCTTCGTTTAGATACTAAAACTAATAATAATGGAACAACAGCTTTAAATTTAATCAAAGCCGCTCAAAAATATGGTTTTACAGCTATTGGTCGTAAAGATTTAACTTTAGATAGTAAAGAACTATTATTACCAGCTATAGCTCATACTACAACTAAAAAAGGCTTAAATCATTTTGTTGTAATATATAAAATAGATAAGAAAAATGTTCATCTTATGGATCCAGCCAAAGGATTTATAAAACTAAGTAAATTAGAATTTCAAAATAACTGGACTAACATAATACTTATTTTTAAACCATATAAAAAAATACCTCTATACAAAATAAAAAACAGTATAAAAGAATTATTTATTCAAATAATAATTCAAGAAAAAAATTTATTTAAGCATATAATTCTATTAAGCTTAATCTTAACAATTATCTCTATCATAATAAGTTACTATTTTAAAATAATTATTACTAGTATTGAAACAAATTATATAAATACAACATTTTTTCTTATATTTATCTTTGCTATATTACATTTACTAAAATTATATATATCACATTTACGTAATAAATTAGCTATATATCTAAACAAAAATATTGATTTATCAATTATTCCCAATTTTTTAACTCATATCTTTAATCTCCCTTTAAATGTTATCAATTCGAGAACTAGTGGCGAAATAATAACTAGAATAAAAGAATTAAATAATATAAAAGAATTATTTAGTGAAATAATTATTACTATTATTTTAGATTTATTATTATGCTTAACAAGTTCTTATTTCCTATTTAATATAAGTAGTGAATTATTTTTTATTCTTTGCATAATTTCAATTCTTTATATTATAATAGGATTCTCACTTAACCCAACTATTGTAAATAGTATTAATGATAACATTGATTTAGAAACTGATTTTAATTCTTATCTAAGTGAAGATATATCTTCCCTAGAATCAATTAAAAATTTAAATTTAATATCACATAAGTTAGATAAGTTAATAAAAAATTATACTTATTACGAAAGAAGTTCATTTAATTATTTTCATAAACTAAATATAATAGAAACAATTAAAAAAACAATTAATGAACTAGGTCTATTTATAATAACTAGTTATGGTGTATATCTAATATATCAAAATAAACTTAATATCTTATCATTAATTACCTTTAATACCTTACTAAGTTATTTTATTGAACCAATTGAAAATACTCTAAATATCTTACCACGCTTTAACTTTATAAAACTATCATTGAATAAAATAAGTGAATTTCTTTCTTTAAAACAAGAGAAATTAGGTAAAAAAGAAGAATTTATTACTGGAGATATAATCTTCAATAATATAACTTACTCATACGACAACTTTCATCAAATATTAAATAATATAAATCTTAAAATAAAGAAGAACTCACATAATATTTTAATAGGTAAGTCAGGTAGTGGTAAAACTACTTTAATGAAAATGTTAAATTTAAATATTAATGATTATCAAGGAAAAATAACAATTAATAATATAAATATCAAAGATTATTCTTTAAATAGTATACGTGACAATATTATCTATATATCTCAAAGAGAAAAAATATTTACCGATTCTATAAAAAATAATCTTACTTTAAACGAAGAAATATCTAAACTAGAATTAGAAGAAGTTTTAAATATTACTAAAGTTAATGAAATAATAGATAAAAAAGCTTTAAGACTAGATTCAATTATATATGACGAAGGTTATAATCTAAGTGGGGGAGAAAGACAAAGAATAATTTTAGCTAGATCAATCTTAAAACATCCCCAAATCTTAATTATGGATGAATCATTAAGTGAAGTAGATAGAAAAACCGAAAATACAATTTTAAAAAATTTAGATCAATATTTATTAAATACAACAATTATTTATATCTCGCATACTAATTCTAAAAGTTTTAAAAATATAATCGAAATGGATTCATACAATGATCGAAAAATTATTACTCCTTAAAGAAAAACCATCAAAAAATAATATAATTTACTTTATAATCTTAATTATAACAATCACTTTTTTAATAATATCTTATTATATTAAAACGTATGATTGTATAAAAACTACGGGAATTATAACTTGCGAAAATAATAATTGTTATATAGATATAACTCTGAGTTATGACAAGATTGATATCTTAAATCAAAAACCCAAAATAGAATATTTAAATAAAGAATATAATATTATGTCTATAAACTACAATGAACCATATTTAAATAATAATATAGCTTATCAAGATATAAAATTAACTACTAACTTAAAGACTTCTAATCAAATAATTAACTTTAAAATTCTATATAATAAGCAAAGAATAATAACTAAAATACTTGATATTTTATAGAAAGGGAAATGCTATGCTAACAGAAAAGGAACTAAATGAAATCAATGGGGGAGCTCTTAAATTAAGTGCTGGCACTTTCTTAATAATAGGAGGTGTAATCTCCTTTGTTATTGGTTTTGTAAATGGCTATTTACGTCCACTAACTTGTTCAAGCACTAAATAGGAGGATATATGACAAACGAAGAATTACATAATATTTATGGTGGAGCTGTATCATACACTTCAGCTTCATTTCTAAACGCTATATCACGTGGTATCGAAGCTTTATATTCATTAGGGCGTGCATGTGGTACAGCTATTAGAATGTTAATATCAGGAAATAAATGCTAAAAGAGTCTTATTTAGACTCTTTTTTAGTTAAATTTTTAAAATTTAAAATTTTATGATAGAATAATACCACGAAAAAAGGGGATTACTATGCAAGATAAATATGATAAATTACACGCTTATATAGAATTATTAAATAATGGTTTAAAACCCAAAAACTATGATCCAGTAACTATATTCAGTAATGGAACAAAAGTTAATCAATACTGGGCTAAAAACCGTTCTAAAATAATTACAGAATTAAATACCAATCCTATATATAATAGTGGATATGAAGTAGCTAAAAAAACTGTTAGTGACTATATGTCTAGTTTAATAAAAAACCGTCTAAAAGAATATATCGAATTACTTAATAATGGTATTATAACTCCTTCATATAATGATGAAACCCATGAATTTAAAGATGGTCAAAAAATAAAATACTTTTGGAGTAATAATAAAGATAAAATAATCTCTTTATTAAATACTGATCCTAAATATAATAGAGGTTATGAAATAGCTAAAGAAGCAATAAAAAAATATTTATTATCTCTTAATCAAGATAAAATATCTGAATATATTGAATTATTAAATAATGGTTTAATCCCTACATCGAATGATTCCCATCATACCTTTAAAGATGGTACTAAGATTAATAAATTCTGGTCTAATAATAAAGATAAGATTATTAATGAATTAACTACTAATCCAAAATATAATAGTGGATATGAAGTAGCTAAATCAATTATCTCCAATTATTTAGCTTCTCTTAATTATGATAAAATATCTAATTATATTGAACTCTTAAATAAAAAAGTAATAACTCCCAAATCTTGCGATAGAATAAACACTTTCTCTAATGGGGAACCAATTAATTACTTTTGGAATAATCATAATGAAGATATAATTAATGAATTAAATACCAACCCTAAATATAATAGTGGTTACGAAGTAGCTAAAGAAGTAATTACTAAATATCTAGAATCACTTAATATAGATAAAATATCTGAATATATTGAACTCATAAATCAAGAACTAATAACTATTTCTTATTATGATCCTAAAAACTATTTTAGTAATGGAGAACCTATAAACCATTTCTTTAAAACTAATAAAGAAAAAATAATTAATGAACTAAATAATAATCCTAAGTATCAAACCGGTTACGAAAAAGCCAAAGAATCTTTAAAAAAATTCCTTAATAAAAATAATATAAACTATATAGATGAATATATAAACCTTCTAAATAACGGAATCCTAATCCCTTCTACATATGAATTAACTATCTCTTTTAGTAATGGTCGTTTAATAAATCGTTTTTGGTCTCATAAAAAAGAAGAAATAATAAAAGAACTAAATACTAATCCTAAGTATCAAACTGGTTATGAAAAAGCCAAAGAAGTAATTACTAAATACTTAGAATCACTTAATATAGATAAAATATCTGAATATATTGAATTACTAAATAAAAAAATAATTAAAATTAAATATAATGATTCAACTCACTTCTTTAGTAATAATGATCCAATAAATACCTTTTGGAGTAATAATAAAGAAAACATCTTTATTAGAATAACTACTGATCCTAAATATAAAATAGGATATTCATCTGCTATTAAAGAAATAATGAAACATTATCATAAAGTAGAAAAGATTCATGAATACATTGAACTTCTAAATAACGGCTATATTCCTAAAGATTATGAAAATACTATCTCTTTTAGCAATGGTGAATTAATAAAAGACTTTTGGTTCCATAAAAAAAATAAATTTCATATTGCATATGAATTAAATCATAATCCTAAATATACAAATGGTTATGAAAAAGCAAAAAAAACAATAAATGATTTAACTAATTTAATAAATTCTCTAGGTGGTAATGAATCTCGTGCTACTAAGATATACCAAGCTAATAAAAAATTAAATAAAAAACGCCGTGAAAAAGAAAACTTAAATCCTCCCCTAAGTAGATTACTAGAAGAATTTAATATCGATATAAATACTTTAAATACCTTCTTAAATAGAACTACACCAAGTAAAAAGAATCAACCACATCCAATAATGTATAAAGGAGAAACTTTAAAATCATACTGTCTACGTAATGGATATAACTATACTATAGTTTATCGAATTCTTAAAATATATAAAGAATTACCAAATAAATCATTTAATGAATTAATCCCTTTAGCTTTAGATACATATCGTAAAAAAGGACAGAATAAACCAACTATGTGGGTTTATGAAAAATATGGTGTTTTGCTTAAACATCTTCTATTACTAATTAATATTGATAGTAATGGAATATTATATAACATGAAAAAATATTGTATGTCACTAGAAGAAGCAATGCGTCATGAAATATTTAAAAGAAACATTCCTAATAAAAAATATAAATGGTTAGAAGAACTATATAACTACCTTATATCTACTCTAGATAGTAATAAGAAAGAAGACGAATTAACTACAGAAATAGCTAACAAATTCTATATTTTAAATAAAGAATATTCATTAACTGAAGAAGAAAGAAGTATCTTATTTAATCTTTTAGAAAAATATATTATAAGTATAAGAAAATATTTAGCATATTCATGTATTTTTGAAAGTAATGAAGAATTAAGAGTAAAAAAAGCTCTTGATTATCAATTATCATTTACTGAATTAGAAGATGCATATTTTAATTCTCTACGTATTCAAAATAAAACAATATTACCACTAGAACATCCATTAATTAAACATTTACAATTATTAAAAGTATATTATTTATCTTTTTCTTCTTTACCTAAAGAAGATCAAGAATATATTATAAAAAAAGAAAATTTAAGTTCTAATGATATTAAACTAATGTTAACTTTAAAAGAAAATATAACTAACTTAATAAATAAAATAAAAGAAATAAAAAATCAACCAAAACATTAAAAATGTTTATTTTTGTCATAAAAAGGCGATTTTATCGTCCTTTTTTCTTGTCAAAAAAATATGGAGGTGTTATAATCATTAATAGTTAATGAAGGGAGGGAGATTATATGACTAAAGTAGTAGTACAAAATGGTAACATTGATGCAGCATTAAAGAAATTTAAAGTTAAAGTTGCAAAAAGTGGAGTCCCTTCAAAACTAAAAGAAAAAAAATGCTATGATAAACCTGGAGTTAAGAGAAGAAAAGCTAAAGAAGAAATGATTAGAAATTCTCGTAAACGTAGAAGAAACGATAGATAGGTGATAATATGGCATTAACAGAAACTATTATTAAAGATATGACTACAGCTATGAAAGAACAAGATAAATTTAATTTATCTGTCTTACGTATGTTAAAAAGTGCTCTTCAAATGGAAAAGATAAATCTAAAACATGAATTATCTGACGAAGAAGCTATGGCTGTAATAAAAAGACAAGTTAAACAAAGAAAAGATAGTATAAGCGAATATGAAAAATATAATAAAACTGAAGAGGTAGATAATTTAAAAAAAGAAATAGAATGTTTATCTAAGTATTTACCTGCAGAAGTAAGTGAAGAAGAAATTAATAAAACATTAGATACTATCTTTAATGAATTAAATCCAACATCTATGAAAGATATGGGTCCAATTATGAAAGAAGCTACTTCTAGATTAGGTGCCGGAGCAGATGGTTCTTTAATAAGTAAACTAGTAAGAGAAAGACTAACTAAATAAGATGATGAAAATCATCTTTTTTTAATGAATTAATTACTAAAATACACTATCTTTATTGAAAGATATTATCTATAATGTTATAATTTATTTAGATGATAGACATTACAATAGGGGGCGTGGTCTATGAAGAAAGAAAAACGTAATGGTATAATTTCCCTATGGAAATTTTTATTTGCAATTGTTATAGCTTTTTTTCATTGCTCTCAATTCTACCAAGATATAAAAAATCCCTTTTTTTATGGTGGATATATAGCTGTTGAATTCTTTTTTATTGTGTCGGGTTTTTATTTAGCTAAAAAATTAATAAAAGAAAAATATGATACTAAAAACATAGTAGGAGAAACAATAAAATACATCTTTAAAAAAATATTAAAGTTATTTCCTTATATATTAATAGCTTATATCTCTTCAATTATTATAAGATTATATTATAATCCTAATTTAAAAACTAATGAATTAATTAATAGTATTTGGAATCTCTTTTTATTAAGAGAGTTCGGTCTACGTTCAACTAATATATTACCTCATTTATGGTATCTAACATCGATGTTTATCAGTATATTTATTCTATATCCAATAGTAAAAAAATATAAAGAAAAGTTTATTGCTTTTATTTCTCCTTTAATAGTTTTATTTGGATTAGGATACTTAAGTTATAATTGGGTTGGGTTAGATCACTCCCATCAAATATGGAGTGGTTTTACAAGAACCGGGATCATAAGAGGGTTTATCGAATTAAATTTAGGAATGATTCTCTATTTAATTCATTTAAAACTTTCTAAAGTCGAATATACAAAAATTGGTAAGTTAGCTTTAACCTTTTTAGGAGAAGGACTTTTAGTATCTGTTTTAATAGTAATTAACTATATAGATGCACCAAAATATTACGATTATATTATGTTATTCTTTATATCAATTGCAGTAATAATTATCTCTAGTGAAAAAACTTTAGAATACAATATACTATCTGGTAAATTTTTCAATTATTTAGAAAAATTAAGTATGCCAATTTTTATAAATCATGTATTTGTAATAAATCTCATCGATTATGCTCCGATTTTTGACCCAATAAATCCAGTTAATCAATCATTGCTAGCTGTAATAATATCAATAATATTCTCGATTATCGAAATGAAATTAATTGACTCTTTAAATAAATATAAT
Organism: uncultured Bacilli bacterium; assembly: GCA_944332265.1. Lineage (GTDB taxonomy): Bacteria > Bacillota_I > Bacilli_A > RF39 > UBA660 > Coprovivens. The sequence goes on along the minus strand of CALVJQ010000010.1, from coordinate 5,623 downwards.
ATTACTTATCATTTAAAAAAAGTGTTTATAAAATGTTAATTCCATAAAAACATAAACGAATTAAACCAGTTTAATTGACACTAAAAAAAAGAATATGTTACGATAAAATATAGATAATGAAGGAGGAGTAGTATGAAACCATTAGTTTCAATAATAATTCCCGCATACAATGCTTCTAAAACAATTAATAAATGTATTGATAGCGCATTAAAGCAGACTATAAAAGAAGTAGAAGTAATTGTTATAAACGATAAAAGTAAAGATGATACATTAGATAAGCTAAAAGAATATGGTAATAAAATAATTTTAATAAATAATGAAAAAAATCTAGGTCCTTCAGAATCACGTAATAAAGGAATTGCTAAAGCTAAGGGAAAATATATTTTCTTCTTAGATTCTGATGATTATATTGCAGATAATACATGTGAATTAATGTCATCTAAAATGACAGACGAAGTAGATTTAGTAGTATGTTCAAGATTTGATGTAACAAGTAAAGGTAAAAAAGCAATAATAAATGAAAATACTGATACAGATGCTAAAGCATTCACCAAAACATCAAATTATGCTACAGCCAAATTATACAAAAAAAGTATCATTGATAAACATCATATCAAATTTCCCAAACAATACTCATACGCAGAAGATTTTTATTTTCAAATAAAATATCGCTTTTACGCTAATAAAATGGTAATACTAAGAGAACCACTATATTACTACTTAAAAGATAGTGAAGGTTCTATAACTAATAGTTATAACAAAAATTTATTTGACATAATTAAAGTACTACAAGATATCATCGATTTCTTTAAAAAGAATAATGTCTTCGAAAAATACAAAGGTGAGTTAGTTGAATTATGTGCTGGTTTCTATGTTAGAAGAATTCGTGAATTTAAAAATTACAATGATAAGGAATTTCAACGTCGTTTTGTTAAAGAATTTTTAGAATTCTTTGCTAACAACTTTACACATTACAAACATCAAATTAATGGTTTTAAAACTAAATACTATCGTTTTTATAGATCGTCATATCCAATGATGATAATCTATATTGAATTACAACAATTAAGGAGGAAGAAGTAATGGAAAAAAAGTTTAAGTTTTCAGTTATTATACCAGTATATAACGTTGAAGAGTACTTAGCAGAGACTATAGATTCAGTTATTAATCAATCAATTGGCTTTAAAAATAATATTCAAATAATTTTGGTAAATGATGGCTCTCCAGATAATTCTGAAGAAATATGTTTAGAATACAAAGAAAAATACCCTGATAATATTATTTATATAAAGCAAGAAAACGCAGGAGTATCAGCAGCTAGAAATAATGGACTAAATTATATCCAAGGTGAATATGTAAACTTCTTAGATAGTGATGATAAATGGGAACCAAATGCTTACCAGGAAGCCTTAAATTTATTTACCAAATATAAAGACATTAATAGTGTGTTTTTTCCTCTAAAATTTTTTGAAAAAACAAAAAAGGAACATATATTAAATAAATTTTATAAAAATAAAGAAAAGATTGATATAAGAAAAGATTATAAATGTGTTAAACTTCAAACATGCTCTATAATTTTTAAAAGAGAAGCTCTTCTAAATTATCGCTTTGATTTAAAATTAAAAATATCAGAAGATGCTAAGTTACTAACTGAATTTTTTTTGGATTATCCAGTAGCTGGGATGGCTAAATCATTTTATTTATATCGCAAAAGAAAATCTGGGACATCAGCTATTCAAACGTCAATAAGAAAAAAAACATGGTATCTAGATACACCTAAATATTGTTATCTCTATTTAATAAACTTAAGCAAGGAAAAATATCATAAAGTAATTAACTATATTCAATTTCTTTTAGCATATGATATTAAATGGCGCCTAGATATTGATTATAATGGTATATTAAATGAAAAAGAAAAAGAAGAATACAAACAATTATTAAAAAATGTAATAGATCACATTGATGACGACATAATCGCAGATTGTGAAGTGTATGAAGCATATGAAAAAATTTACTTACTAAATTTTAAGCATCAAAACAAATGTAAGTACACAATAAAAGATAATAATGTATATTATAAAAATATGAATTTATTCGAATTAAAAAATATTCCTATAATAATTGACAGTATTTATATAGAAAAAGATTTATTAGATTTTTATATAAGAATGCCTAAAATAGAAAATATTATTGAAAAAATATATTTTAAAGACAGCAAAGGCAAAAAATATCTTCCTGATTACTATGAACTAGATAGTAATTCAAAATACCTGGGTAAAATTGATAAAAATAGCAACTCACTATTCTTAGGAGCAAAGATTTCAGTTCCACTAACTAATAAATTTAATATTAATTTATATGCTAGTAATAATGAATTGGATTATAAAGTAAAAATGGAATATAGTTATGCTTCATTTTTTAACAATAAATTTAAAAAATTAAATTTAAAAACAGACAATTTTATTGTTAATCAAAATGATGATGGATTAAAAGTTTACAAAAAAAATATTTTAAAAGTTATATTAAAAGAAATACGAACGATAGTTAGTTTACTTAAAATGAAACAATTTGTAAGCATTGGGTATCGTTTATTAGCCAATCTATATAAAATAATAAAGTTCAAACCTATATGGATTATATCAGATAGAATTCAAGCTGCTTCAGATAATGGACAAGCCTTTTTTGAATATTTAATGCATCAGAATATAAAAAATAAAAAAATTTATTTTGATATCGGTAAAAATTGTCAAGATTATCAAATATTATCAAAAAAATACCCTAAAAACATTATAAAGCATAAATCTTTAAAACACAAAATACTATTCTTAAATGCAGATCTTATATTGTCATCACAAGCTGATAATTACGTTTATAATCTTTTTGGAAATGGTAAATATTATATTGGAGATTTATACAATTTTAAATTTGTATTCTTACAACACGGAGTAACATATAACAATTTATCACCATGGTTAAATGTTAATAGTCGTAAAATAGATTTGATAATAACAGCATCAGAAAGAGAAAAAAAATCTATTGTTGAAGATTATAGATACAATTACCCAAAGGGAAATGTCTCTACAACAGGCTTTGCTAGATATGACAAATTATTTAAAAGTAATAATGAGATAAAAAATCAAATAGTTATAATGCCAACATGGCGTAATAAATTAGTTTCTGAAATGGATTTAAATACGGGACTAAGAAAATACAATCCAAACTTTAAAAATACAGATTATTTTAAATTTTATAATAATTTAATAAATCATCCTAAACTATTAAAAGCGTTAAAAAAATTTAATTACAAAATAAAATTTATTCCTCATCCAATTATGATCCCACAATTAAAAGATTTTACAACAAATGATTATGTATTTTTTGAAAAGAATTCTATAGATTACACTAAAGAGTTTCAAGAAAATAAATTACTTATAACTGATTATTCAAGTGTATTTTTTGATTTTGCTTATTTAAAGAAACCGATAATATATACACAATTTGATGAAAAAGATTTTTATGAAGGACAATTATATGATAAGGGATATTTTGATTTTTCTAAAGATGGTTATGGAAAGGTAACATATAATATTGAAGATACAATAGAAGAAATCATAAACATACTTAATAATAATTGTAAAATGGAACAGAAATATCTTAATAGAGTTGAAAACTTTTTTAAGTATAATGATTCAAATAATTGCGAAAGAATATATAAAGAGGTTTTAAATAAATTAAAAATTGGTGATAAACAATGACTAAAAGAAAAACCAATATCGAACTATTAAGAATAATATCAATGTTTATGATAGTTGTATACCATTATTGCTGTCATGGTTACCTAATAAGAGAAGTAGGTACCGCTGGATATAATACCCCAATTTTATGGCTAATATATACTTTCTGCTATTCTGCAGTAAATATATATGTTTTAATAAGTGGTTACTTTTTATGTAAATCAGAATTCAAATGGAAAAAAGTTCTTAAAATATACATTGAAGTATTATTTTATTCAGTAATTATATTTACTTTATTATATATAACAGGATTAACAGAAATAACTTCTCCAAAACAAATTTTATCATGCATATTTCCTATCATTTCTAAATCTTATTGGTTTGTTACAATATATGTAGTAATGTATATCATAAGCCCTTTTTTAAATAAACTAATTAATATATTAACCAAAAAAGAATATCAAAACATGTTAATAACACTAGGAATAATTCTATTAATTTGCAATAACTTAATTCCAGGAACATATGCTATAGATAAAACATACGGTTTTGGTATAATTTGGTTTACTTACTTGTATTTAGTCGCAGCATATATCAGAATATTTGATATAAATATTTTTAAAAATAATTGGTTATATCTAATATTGTACATTGTATCTACTTTAATGACATATTTTAGTAGATATATAATAACAGATATTTCCAGATATATGAGCATATTTAAGTCACAAGAAACAATGTTTTATGGTTATAATACAATAACTGTTTTTCTAGCGGGAGTATCACTATTTATTTTTTTTAAAAATATAAAGATTCCTCAAAAATTTGATAAATTGATTCTACTAATAGCTGGAACAACTTTTGGTATATATTTAATACACGACAATCAATTCTTTAGAAAAATTTTATACAATAACTTGTTAAATATTAACTGTCAAATGAATTCAGATAATAAAGAACTACTTATGATTATATCAGTTATATCAGTGTTTATATTTTGTTTCATAATAGATATTATTAGAAAAAAATTGTTTGAAATTACTAGTAAAGCAATAAATAACATTAAAGGAGTGAAAAAAGTGGAAAAGTCATTTAAGTTTTCGGTAATTATACCCATCTACAAAGTAGAAGAATATTTGGAAGAGACTATAGAATCAGTAATAAATCAAACAATAGGCTTCGAAGAAAATATTCAACTTGTTTTAGTAAATGATGGATCTCCAGATAATTCGGAAGAAATATGTTTAAAATATAAAGAGTTATATCCTGATAACGTAATATATTATAAGCAGGAAAACTCTGGAGTATCAGTAGCTAGAAATAAAGGAATGGAGCTAGCTACAGGCGAATACGTTAATTTCTTAGATAGCGATGATAAATGGAGTTTAGATGCTTTTAAAATTGTTAATAGAAATATAAATAAACATCCTAATATAAAAATATTCAGCTGTCAAATGCAGTTTTTTGACGCACAAATAAGTGGACATCCGTTAAATTATAAATATTATAAAAATAAAATAATAAATATCTTAGAAGATTATAATTATCCTCAATTAAGTGCTAGTTCATTATTTATCAAGACAGAAATCGCTAAAAAATATAAATTCGAAAAAGAAATTAAATTTTCAGAAGATAACAAATATATAAATGAAGTTTTGCTTGATGAAACAAAATACATGGTTCTAAAAAAGCCAATATATTATTATCGTCGTAGAATATCTAATCTATCAGCAATTCAATCTTCCAAAACTAACAGAGATTGGTATTTAGTTACCCCCAAAAAAGTATATACGTACTTATTTGAATTATCGAAAAAAAAGTTTGGTAGAGTAATAGAATACATACAATATTTAGTAATGTACGATTTGCAATGGCGAATTAAAACTAAT
>CALVJQ010000009.1 GCA_944332265.1 uncultured Bacilli bacterium | reverse complement strand
GTTAATCATCAAGAAGAATTTATAATAATTAATGAGTTATTAAAATAAAAAAACATATCATATTTGTTATGATATGTATTTTTTATTATTTTTTATTATTTTGTATTATTTTGATCTTTTAGCATTTCGCTTATAGTAGTAGTTATAGAAGCAATATCTTGTAGGTTAGATGGAACAATGATTTTGGTTGCTTTTCCATCAGCCATTTTAGTAGCAGCTTCTAATCCTTTTAGAGCAATTACATTTTTATCAGCGTTAGCTTCACGTAGTAGTTTAATACTTTCGGCTTCAGCTTGGTTGATTCTTAAAATAGCTTCGGCTTCACCAGTTGCTTTAAGGATTGCTGTTTCTTTATCAGCTTCAGCTCTTAATATTGCACTTTGTTTTTCACCTTCAGCGATTAAAATACTTGATTTCTTTTCGCCTTCGGCTTGAAGAATTTTTTCACGTCTTTCTCTTTCAGCACGCATTTGTTTTTCCATAGCTTCTTGGATATCGCGTGGTGGAAGAATGTTTTTTACTTCGACACGATTTATTTTAATTCCCCAAGGATCTGTTGCTTCATCAAGAATAGAACGCATTTTAGCGTTTATTATATCTCTTGAAGTAAGAGTTTGATCTAATTCAAGTTCACCAATTATATTACGTAGAGTAGTTGCTGTTAAATTTTCAATAGCAACTATTGGGTTTTCTACTCCATATGTATATAATTTAGGATCAGTTATTTGATAATAGACAACTGTATCAATTTGCATTGTTACATTATCTTTTGTAATAACTGGTTGGGGTTTAAAATCTTTTACGATTTCTTTTAGAGTTAGACGATTGGCAATACGATCGATAAATGGAATTTTAAAATGAAGTCCATTTTTCCATGTTTCTAGGTATGAACCAACTCTTTCTACTACATAAGCTTCTGCTTGGGGAACTACTTTAATACATAAAATTATACAAATAAAGACAATAATTAAAAGTGGAATTAAAATTTCCATGTTATTTTACCTCCTCAACAATTAATTTTACACCTTCAATTTTTTTGATTTTAACAGTTTGGCCTTTAGCAATATTCTTATCGGCAATAGCTGTCCATTTTTTGCCTTCGACTTTTACTTCTCCCGGATGGTTTTTAGTTATATTTTCTGTTACTATACCTTCACTATCAATAATTAAATCTAGGTTGGTTTTTTGTTTATTTTTGTTTAACATTTTTACTAGTGATTTTCTTGTTAAGATTAATAATAAAGTTCCTAGAATAACAAAAACGGCAAATTGGGTTAAGAATGTAGTATTGAAATATGATAGGATTAAAGAGACGAGACCTGATGCGACAAACCATATTGTTACTAAGTTGATTGTAGCTATTTCAATAATTGCTAAAATGATAATAATAATTAACCATACAATTGACATATTTACCTCCTGTCAATATTATATCATATGATAATAGTTAATAAAAATATTTGAAAAAAAATAAGTTAGTGATAAAATATAAGTTGTTATTACCCCATCGCCAAGTGGTAAGGCATCAGGCTCTGACCCTGACATTCCGTAGGTTCGAATCCTACTGGGGTAACCAAGTTTATTATCCCGGTAATAGTCGGGATTTTATTATATATAGAGGTTTTGGGATGACAGAAAATAGTTTGTTAGAAGAATATAAGACAATTTATGGATTTGAAGATATGTCATTAATTAACTTAGATTCTAAATTAGTTGAATATATTTATAAATTATCTTTATTAGATATTGATAGTTCTTTATCTACTTGGATAAAATCTAGTAAGGTATATGAAATGAACTTAGCTAAAGAATTTTTGGTTGAACGTTTTAATCTGCGTTTTGTTCATTTATTAGATGAGAAGGAATTACAAAAATTAAATGGTTTATTAGTTGGTGATATAAATGAATTAATTGCTATTTATAATCAGCTTGGTAGAGATGTAAATTGTTTTGAAATTCCTATTTCTTTTATTAAAGCGAATCCTTTATATGGAGTATTAGTTCAACATCTTAATATATGTGATGATAGAATTTTTTTAGAAAAAATGAAATTATATATAAATAAGATTAAACTTAGTAAACAAATAACTTGTTATACAGGAATGTGTTATGTACATGAATTAATTCATACGCAGTTAAGTTTAGATAAATCTATGATAAAAGATTATAAAAATGGGGAGATAATTAGTATATTTTTAGAATTAGTATATCTTTTTGAAGGTCCATTTGATAATAAGCAATTAAAAGAAATTTTTATTAGCAGAATTAATTATTTGATTTTAGAATTCTATAAATTATTTAAATATTATTATGAAAATGATAATCAAATATTAATGACTGAAGCCTTAGTTAGTAGTAAATATGTTGTATCTATAATTAAAGCTTTTAATTTGTTTTTATTGTATTATAATAATATAGGTATTAGAAAAGAAATATTAGAGTATATTCAAAAAGTTATTGATTATAATATATGTTTGGAAGATTTTTTAAATAAATATGAGTTATCATTTGATAAATGTATTGAAGAAACTGATATTGCTAGTTTATTGAAGATATTATAAATAGAAAGGGCGATAAAATGAAGAATATAGTTTTATGTGGTAGTATGAAAGTTAAAGATAAGATTCTTGAAGTAAAGGATGAGTTGGAAAAGAGAGATTTTAATGTTTTACTTCCTAAAGAATGTATGGAAGGACTACCTAAGATAATTGCATCGCGTAAGCATTTTGAAAGAATAATAGATAAAGATAACGATTATATATTAATTGTAAATGCAACTAAAAAAGGAATTGAAAATTATATTGGTCCTAATAGTTTTGCTGAAATTGCTTTTGCATTTTATTTTAATAAGAAAATATATTTACTTAATGATATTTATGAACCATATGAAGACGAGTTAGTTGGATGGGGAGTTATTCCTTTAAAAGGAGATTTAGATAATATAAAATAATTTCACTAAAATTACATTCTTTTTTCATAATTTAGACAAAAAATGAACACATTTAGGTTTTATCATTAAATTATGAAAGGAGGATTATAAATAATAGAAATTGCTTTAATTGGTGCTAAAACAAAAAATGGTTTGAAGATGAAGAAAATAATCGAAAGAACAATTGAAGATAGTGATTTAAAAGTTAATTTGTTACTTTTAGATGATGATAAGACGAAAAACAAGTATAATATAAAGAACTTTCCTGGGATAGTAGTAAACGGTTGTGTTGTTAGTCAGGGAAAAGTTTTGACTGAGAGAGAATTAAAAAAAGTTTTAATTTAAAAGGTCATATTTGACCTTTTTTTTTTTTAGTGTATAATACATCTATGGCATTTTAGGAGGCCGTTATGAAAAAGATTGATACTGAAAAATTATCAAAAGAAGTACAAGATACACTTGTTCATCGCGCTTGTGTCATGCGTAGTGGAGAATATTTGGCTTCTTACTTGATAAGAAAAAATAGAAGTGTAGATGCTATTAGATTAATTGGTAGATGTTCTGTTCATGATATATCTAAAATTCAAAATACCGAGGAATTTATGGCATTGGCAAGTATTATTGATGATATTGATCAGATGTCAGATATAGAACATGTTCCAACACGTGAACAAATTGAAGCTAAAGCATTGCATTGGAAAAATAATTCTCATCATCCAGAGTACTATGAGAGTCCTAATGATATGTCCGATTTGGATTTATTAGAAATGGCTTGTGATTGTCATGCTAGAAGTAGACAATATAATAGTGATTTAATAGCTTATATTAAAATACAACAAGATTTACGTTTTCATTTTGATAAAGAACATTATAAGAAGCTATTAGAGTATTGTACCATATTGGTTCATTTAACTAAAAATGATGATTATTCGGCAGTTTTAAATGATAGTGAACCATTATGTTTTAATCTTAAAGATTCTACAATGGAAATGTTAGAAGATTTTGATGAATCTTGTTATACGGATTATATAAAAACTGAAAGGTTGTATTTACAAAAAGAAGAAACACCAGACTTTGCATCGGTATCATATGTTTTATATTTAAGAGAGGATAATACAGAGATAGGCTATATATCTTTGAAATTCAATAAATATATGGAATATAAAATATATGAAAATTATTTAGGTAATGGATATACAATAGAAGCTTTATCAAAATTTATTGAAACTTCAACAATGGAGGAATTATTTATAAGTGTAAGAAAAGATAATTCTTGTATGAAGAAAGATATTGAAGAGTTAGGTTTTAAACCATGTGAATATTCTGATACAACTGTTGTTTATCGTTATCGAAAACCAGCTTTAAGATTAGAAAAAGTGCCAAGTAAAAAGCAATAATTCGTTATTGCTTTTTTAATTTAGCTCCTTGATAGGTATTTCTTTTTACCATTTCTTTATCAATATCATTTAAAACACAAAATTTTTTTAGTAACCATGTTGGAGCTATTAGGTCTTCTTTTTTGGGATCTCCAGTAATACGATGAATAACTATTTTAGGGTCAAGATATTCTAATTGTGATATAACAATATCAATATATTCTTCTTCAGTTAAAATATGAAAAGGATATTTTTCGTAATAATCGGCTAAATCAGTGTTTTTAATTATATGAAGCATATGTATTTTTAGACCGTTTATTTTTAGGTTATTTAAGTATTTAACAGTTTCTATCATATCTTCTTTTGTTTCACCTGGTAAACCATTTATGATATGAACAACTACTTCTATGTTTCTTTTTTGCAATTCTTTTACAGCTTTTTTAAAGTTAGCTAAATCGTGGCCACGATTAATAAATTTTAATGTTTTTTCGTGAATTGATTGTAATCCTAGTTCGATAGTAAGATTAGTTTTTTTATTTAATTCTTCTAGGTAATCATAACATGACTTATTTATAGCATCACTACGAGTGGCAACGTTAAGACCAATAACATTTGGCAAATTTAGGATTGTTTCATATTTTTCTTTTAATTCATTTAATGGAGCATATGTATTTGTATTAGCTTGAAAATAACCAATATAATAACTATTTGGCCATTTTTGTTCCATTATTTTTTTTACTTTATTAAATTGAGTTATTAAGTCATCATTTTTATTACCAGCAAAGTCTCCAGAACCTAAACGTGAACAGAAAATACATCCATGACCATCTTTTTCTTTATTTGGACATGAAAAATTACCATTTAAGGAAACTTTAAATGTTTTTTTACCATATTTATTTTTGTAATGATAATTTAAAGTATGATATCGTTTATTATCGAGAGTATATTTAAACATTTAAATCACCTTTTTTATTATAACATTAAATAGTTATATATTTTAAAAGAAAATATGATATAATTTTTTTAGAATAAGAGTATGGGAAAGGTGATACTTATGGCTAATTTTGGTGAACATTTTAAAAAAGTTGCAGATTATAGTAATAATATTAGTAAACCACAATCAGTATTTAAAGGACAATTTTATCGAATAACAATATTAAGTGATTTATTAGTTCGTTTAGAATTTAGTGAAGAAGGATATTTTGAAGATCGTCCTACAGAATTAGCAAGATTTAGAAATTTCCCAATTCCGCAAATGAAAGTTGATCAAAATGAACGTTATTTGGATGTTACTACAAAGTATTTTCATTTACGTTATGAAAAAGAAAAAGCTTTTTATGGAAATAAATATTCTCCAGATAGTGTTTTAAAAATTAGATTAGTAGATTCAAATAAGGAATGGTATTTTGGTCATCCTGAGGCACGTAATTATTATGGAATAGTTGCTAATTTAGATAAAACAGTAGATCCATTTATCGAAGAAGCTTCTGTACGTGATTTAAAGCATATAAAAAGGCAAGTAGAAAACATGTTGAATGTAAAGAAAAAAGGTTTGTATTCAACTGATGGTTTTGTATCAATAGATGATAGTAAATCAAATTTTATAGGTGAAGATGGATCAATTATCTATAATGATCGTAAAAGAATAGATATGTATGTCTTTTTATATAATAGAGATTTTGGTAATTGTTTACAGAGTTATTTTCTATTAACTGGAATGCCACCTTTAATACCAAGATATGCACTTGGAATATGGTGGAATAAAAATGATTTTTATTATTTTAATGATATTCAAAAATTATTGAATGATTTTAATAAGTATAAGATTCCATTGAGTATTTTATTATTAGGAGATAATTGGCATTTAAAAGATAAAAATAATTTGTCTAGATTTAATTCGGGATTTACTTTTAATAGAGAGTTATTTTATAAACCAGCAGAATTTACTAAATACATGCATGATAGAGGAGTTAGAGTAGGAGTTAGCTTAGATCCTAGTGAAGGAATCCATCCACATGAACCAAAATTTGATGAAATAGCTAAAGCAATAGGAAATTCGGAGAAGCAGACTATTCCTTTTAATGTTTTTGATAGAGAGCTTATGAGCGCATATTTAAATAGTTTGATTGATCCATTATATAAAATTGGTGTTGATTTCTTTTGGATTAATTATCGTAATTTAAAAGATCATACAAGTAATGATATATTGAATTATTATCATTTTGTTGATTATACTAAGATGGAAGGACTTCGTCCAATGATATTATCAAGAAGTAGTACGTATGCTCCTCATTTATTTCCTGTTCATTATAGTGGAGAAACTTCAGTTAGTTGGAGTACTTTAAAGGTGTTGCCTTATTATAATAGTACTTCTTCTAATTTAGGACTATCTTGGTGGAGTCATGATATTGGTGGATATAAAGATGGTGTTGAAGATTCTGAATTATATGCGAGATATGTACAATATGGTACTTTTAGTCCAATATTTAGATTTAGTGCTAAGTATGGAAGATATTATAAAAGGGAACCATGGAAATGGGATGTTAAAACACTTAGTATTGTTAGAGAATATTGTCAAATGAGGCATAGATTAATACCATATTTGTATAGTGAAGCTTTTAAATATCATAAGGTTGGTTTACCGCTTATTCAGCCACTTTATTATCAATATCCTGAAATATATGATGAAATTGATTATAAAAATGAATACTATTTTGGGACAGAATTGTTTGTGGCGCCTATTACTAAGCCTAAGGATGCAGTAATGAATCGTTCTGTAGAAAAGATTTTCCTTCCTAAAGGAACTTGGTATGATTTTAAAACAGGTAAAAAGTATTTGGGAAATAAAAGGTATATATTATTTTATAAAGATGAAGATTATCCTGTTTTTGCTAGAGATGGTTCAATAGTTTGTATGGCTGATTTAGAAAAGAATATGAATGTTACTAATTCACCAACAACAATGGAAATTCATGTTTTTCCTGGAAAGAGTAATCAATATAATTTATATGAAGATGATGGATTTAGTAATTTATATGAAGAAGGCTATTATTTGTTGACGCGTGTTGATTATAATTATATGGCAAATAATTATACTTTGATTATAAGACCAGTAGAAGGTAAAACAGGGATTGTTCCAGCTAAGAGAAATTATCGTATTCGTTTTAGAAATACTCGTGAAGCTAATGATGTTATTGTATATGTAGATAGTGAAAAAGTAGAGTGTGATTCTTTTGTTGATGATACTGATTTTATTGTTGAAGTTAGTGATGTGCCAACAACTAAGCAATTAACAATTAATTGTAAAGGAAAAGATATTGAAATAGATGCTGTACGATTAATAAATGATGATATTGATTCAATTATTTCGGATTTACAAATTAAGACGAATTTAAAGGAAGAAATTGGAAAAATAGTATTCTCTAAAAATAGTATTGAAAAGAAGAGAATGGATATTCGTCAATTGCAAAAGAAAGGTTTGGATAGATCGTTTGTTAATATGTTTATGAAATTATTAGAATATGTTGCTCAGATATAGAAAAAATTGCTTAATTTATAAAAAATATGTATAATGAATATTAGTTAGGGGATGAGTTTATGCCAAGACCATTTGGACCAGGTCCTAGAGGACCTATGGGACCAGGACCTGGATTTGGACCAGGACCAGGTAATGTTGGATATAATTATTTTAGACCAGGAGGACCTAATAGACCGGCACCAGGAGGACATGTTGAGGTTACTGGGAAAACTGTTACAGAATCTATCGCAGCAAAAATATATAAACTTAAAGATACTTTTGCTCAAGCTATTGAAAGAAAAGGAATAGTAGGTGGAATTTTTTTAGGAGCTCGTGTTTTAACTTCAGGATCTTTAAGATATCATTCATTTGTTGGAAAAGTTGCTATGTATGAAACACAACTCAAAGAAAATCGTATAACTGAAAATCAATGTAAAGAAAGAAAAATGATGGCAGCCAAAAAATATTATGGCTATTTATTTAAAAATGGCTATATTGATAGAGAAGAATACCGTGAGTCAATGAGTAAATATGCTAAGTCAATTTCTGTAAATTATGTAGATGATTATTCTACACAACAGACTCAAGGTCGTAGTCGTTAGTTTTTCTTGAATATTTAAAAAAATTAATTTATAATACTTGATATGTGTTGAAGAAAGAGTAGTAATATTGGAATTTTTGAAAGAGACTTAGTGGTTGGTGGAAACTAAGAAAAGGAAAATATGAACTTGCTTTTGGAGCTTATAGGGTGATTCCTTTATCAATTTAGAGCTAATTTTTATTAGAAATTAAGGTGGTACCACGACATATTCGTCCTTATGATGAATATGTCTTTTTTATTGGAGATGATAAAATGGCTAGTCTATTATATTTTATAATTGTTTTTATAATTGTTTATTTTGCATATTATTTTATTTTTGACGATATGCTCAAAAAGGAAAAATATGCTAAAATATCAGAATTAGTTTTGTTAACTAGGAAGTTTAACTTAGATAAAGAAAAAATGAATTATCGAAGTTTGCTTAATGGAATTGCTATAATTAATGCATTTATAATGGGAAGTACTGTTGCGGTTGTTGATTTAATTCCTTTTAATTATGCGATTAAATTATTAATAGCATTCGTAATGATAATGATTTTGATGTTTGGTTTATATTTTTTATATGGTAAGTATTTAAATAAGAAATGGGGAAAGAAAGATGGAAATTAATTTTAAAGATATAGAAGCAAAATGGCAAAAGTATTGGGATGATAATCATACTTTTGAAGCTAAGACAGGAGCAGATAAAAAACCTTATTATATTTTAGTAGAGTTTCCTTATCCATCAGGAGCAGGATTACATGTTGGTCATGTAAGAAGTTATACAGCACAAGATGCTATGGCAAGAATGATGAGAATGCAAGGGTATAATGTGTTATATCCTATGGGATGGGATGCTTTTGGAGCTCCGGCTGAGCAATATGCAATAAAGAATCATATTCATCCTAAGGAAGCAGTAAAAGAAAATATAAAAACTTTTAAAGGACAAATGAAGTCATTAGGATTTTCTTTTGATTGGAGTAGAGAATTTTCGACAACTGATCCAGAATATTATAAGTGGACACAATGGCAATTTTTACAATTCTATAAACATGGAATGGCATATAAAGATACGATTCCAGTTAATTGGTGTCCTACTTGTAAATCTGTTTTATCAAATGAGGATGCTGCTGGTGGAGTATGTGAAAGATGTGGATCACCAGTTATTCAAAAAGAAAAATCACAATGGATGTTAAGGATGAGTGATTATGCTGAAGATTTGTTAAAAGGATTAGATGATACTAATTTTGCTCCAAAAGTTAAATTGGGCCAAATTAATTGGATTGGTAAGTCTGTTGGAGTAGAAGTAGATGTTGAAATAGTAGGTGGTGGTAAGTTTTCAATATTTACTACTTGTATTGAAACTATTTATGGAATTACATTTTTCGTTATTGCACCGGATGGTAAAATTATAAAAGAATTAATGCCAAGAGTGGAAAATAAAGAAGAAGTAGAAGCTTATATTGCAGAAACTGCTAAGAAGTCAAATATGGATAGAACTGAACTTAATAAAGGTAAAACTGGAGTGTTAGTTAAAGGAATAAAAGCTAAACATCCAATTACAGGAGAAGAACTTCCAATATTCTTAGGTGACTTTGTTTTAGGAGATTATGGAACAGGGGCTGTTATGGCTGTTCCTAGTCATGATCAAAGAGATTTTGAATATGCTGTTATTCATAATATTCCAATGTTACAAGTTATTGATGGAAGAGATGTAAGTGAAAAGGCTTTTGAAAAGCAAGATTATTTAGGTAAAGGTTGTAAGTTAATTAATAGTGCTGAATTTAGTGGAATGACTGTTGAAGAAGCTAAAAAAGCAATTACGAAAAAGTTAGTTGATATGGGAATTGCTCGTGAGGTTAATAATTATAAAATGAGGGATTGGATATTTTCTAGACAGAGATTCTGGGGAGAGCCAATTCCAATGATTTATTGTGAAAAATGCGGTTGGCAACCAATGGATGAAAAGGATTTACCACTTTTATTACCAGATGTTGCTGAGTATGAACCAACCGATAATGGGGAATCACCACTTGCTAAAATTACTGATTGGGTAAATACAACTTGTCCTTGTTGTGGAGGAGAGGCTAAACGTGAAACAGATACAATGCCAAATTGGGCTGGTTCAAGTTGGTATTTCTTACGTTTTATGGATGCTCATAATGATAAAGAATTTGCTTCAATGGATGCTATGAAATATTGGCAAAAAGTTGATTGGTATAATGGTGGAATGGAACATACGGCAAGACATTTATTATATGCTAGATTCTGGGTACAGTTTTTATATAACATTGGTTTAGTTCCTAATAAAGAAATGATATGGACTCGTGTTAGTCATGGTATGGTATTAGGTTCTAATAATGAAAAAATGAGTAAATCAAAAGGGAATGTTATTAATCCTGATGATATTGTTAGAGAATATGGCGCTGATACTTTAAGAGTTTATGAAATGTTTATGGGTGATTATGAACAAGACGCACCATGGAGTACTGATTCATTGCGTGGATGTAAACGTTTTATTGATAAGGTAATTCGTTTAAGCGAAAAAGTGGTAGGTGGCGAAGATTATTCAAATGATTTAGAATCTTTAATACATAAGAGTATTAAGAAAGTTCAATATGATTTAACACATATGGCATATAATACAGTAGTTTCTACTTTAATGATAATGGCTAATGCTTATGATGATAAAAAGAATATTACTAAAGCTGATTATCATGTGTTATTAACTTTATTAAATCCTTTAGCACCACATATTACTGAGGAACTTAATGAAAAATTAGGTTATAAACCTATTTGTGAAAGTGATTGGCCATTATATGATGAGAGCAAAACAATTGATAATGAAAAAACAATTGGTGTTCAAGTAAATGGTAAATTAAGAGCTTCAATTACTATAACAATTGATGAAGAGGAAGAGTCAATTAAGAAGAAAGCTTTAGCGGAACCAAATGTTATTAAATTTACAGAGAATAAGGAGATTGTTAAAGTTATTGTTGTTAAGGGAAAAATAGTTAATATAGTTGTTAAATAATTAAAAGAATGAGGTATTTCATTCTTTTTTGTTGTATAATAAGAGATAGGTAATTATATAGGGAGGATTCGAAATGAAAAAGAGTGAATTGTTTTTTTTATCAAAAGATAATCAAACTAATATTCATATGGTAATTTGGGAACCAGATAATAAGGTTTATGGAGTTATACAAGTAGTTCATGGAGTTACTGAACATATAATGCGTTATGAAGAATTTGCTAATTATTTAAATAAGGGCGGAATAGCGGTAGTTGGAATTGATTTAATTGGCCATGGTTTATCAACTAATA
Source organism: uncultured Bacilli bacterium (assembly GCA_944332265.1). GTDB lineage: Bacteria > Bacillota_I > Bacilli_A > RF39 > UBA660 > Coprovivens. The sequence goes on along the minus strand of CALVJQ010000009.1, from coordinate 45,891 downwards.
ATGGGGCTAATAAAATGTATTTTGGTTCATCTGGAAGTTGGCAATATGTTGTTGGGGATTTGGATACTTGTTTTTTACACGCTAAGGAATTGTATCCTGATGTACCACATATAATGTTAGGTTTTTCTTTAGGCTCTTTTTTAACACGTACCTATATGATTGATTATCCTGGTAAAGTAGATGGTGCTATATTGGTTGGTACTGGACAAATGAGTAATTTTTTATTAAATATAGCTCATAAAGTGGCAATTAAAGAAAGTTTAAAATATGGAGAGAAAGCAATAACAGAAAAAATTAAAAAATTAACTTTTGGAACTTATAATAAACATTTTAGACCTAATAGAACTATGTATGATTGGTTATGTGCATCGACAACAGCAGTTGATAATTATATAAATGATCCTTTGCGTGGTGAAGCAATGTCTTGTGGTTTATTTAGAGAATTGCTAGATGGAATGAAATATACAGCTAATTTTACTAATGTAAAAAAAGTAGATGTTAATAAACCTATTTTAATATTATCAGGTAAAGATGATCCAGTAGGAGACTTTGGTAAAGGAGTTAATAAAGTATATAATAGTTATAAAAAAGCTGGAATATTAGATGTTTCAGTTAAGATGTATGATAATTTACGTCATGATATTTTACATGAAGATAATCGCTTTGCTATTTATGATGATATTTATGGCTGGCTACATAGTAAGTTATTACGTAGTATTCCTATTTTAGAAGATGAGGTTTCTTTAGATGGTGTTAAAGATAATGAAAGTCGTTATGAAAAGGCATTATCTAAAGCACAAGTATCATCAAATGTTGTAAAAGAGTCGATTGTTGCAGGAGAATTGCAAAAGCAACAAGAGGCATCTTTAAATAGAAGTGAAACAATAAAATTTGATAATGATATGGATAATAAGTAAGAGTGAATTCTTACTTTTTTTGTGATAGTTTGATGAAAAATAAAATAAATTAGCACTCTCTATTGACAAGTGCTAATTTTGGTGTATAATGGTTGATGAAAAGGAGGAATAATTATGAATTATGGTTATCCTAATATGAATCAAGAAGATGAAGATGTATTAAAAAAATATGGTCGAGATATTACTGAAAGTGCTAAAAATAATAAGATAGATCCTGTTATTGGACGTGATGATGAAATTCGTAGTATTACGCGAATTTTATCACGTAAAACAAAGAATAATCCAGTTTTAATAGGTGAACCAGGTGTCGGTAAGACGGCTATTGTTGAAGGATTAGCTTTACGTATAATTAGTGGGGATGTTCCCGAAAGTTTAAAAAATAAGACAATTTGGGAACTAGATTTAGCAGCTTTAGTTGCTGGAGCTAAGTATCGTGGAGAATTTGAGGAAAGATTAAAAGCAGTTTTAAATAAAATAAAAGAATCAGACGGAAAAATTATTTTATTTATTGATGAAATTCATATGATAGTTGGTAGTGGCGATGAAGGTACGATGAATGTTGGAAATATGTTAAAACCAATGTTAGCACGTGGAGAGATTAAATGTATTGGGGCGACTACTTTAAATGAATATCGTAAGTATATTGAAAAAGATGGAGCTTTAGAAAGAAGATTTCAAAAGATTATTGTTAAAGCTCCTAGTGTAGAAGACACAATTGCTATATTACGTGGCTTAAAAGAAAGGTTTGAAGTTCATCATGGAGTTAATATTAAAGATAGAGCTATTATAGCAGCAGCAACGATGTCTGATAGATATATAACTGATAGGTATTTACCAGATAAAGCAATTGATTTGATAGATGAGGCCTGTGCAACAATTAAAGTAGAAATGGATAGTGTCCCTGTTAGTCTTGATAAATTAACGAGAAAGATTATGTTACTGGAAATAGAACGTCAGTCTTTAAAAAAAGAAAAGGATGAACAGAGTAAAAAGAGATTACAAGAATTGGATGATCAATTGTATGAACTTAAGTTAAAAGAATCTAAATTGAAAGATGATTTTAATAAAGAAAAAGAAGTTAATGAGGAAATATTAGCAAAGAAAAAATTACTAGAAACATATAAATATAAATTAAAAGATGCTGAAAATAATTATGATTTGGATACTGCAGCGAGATTACGCCATGGAGATATTCCTAAATTGGAGCATGAATTAGAAGAATTACGAAAAAATAATAAGAATGTTTTAATAAGAGATACTGTTAATGAAGAAGATATTGCCCAAGTTATTTCAAAATGGACAAATGTACCTTTATCAAAATTGGTTGAAGGTGAACGAGAGAAGTTATTAAAACTAGAAGATAATATGAAGAAAAGAGTAATTGGTCAAGATGAAGCGTTAAAGAAAGTAAGTGACGCTATTATACGTAGTCGTGCAGGTATTAAAGATCCTAATCGTCCAATTGGTTCGTTTTTGTTTTTGGGACCTACTGGTGTAGGTAAAACGGAAGTAGCTAAGACTTTAGCTTATGAATTATTTGATGATGAACGTCATATGATTCGCATTGATATGAGTGAATATATGGAAGCTTTTAATGTTTCACGTTTAATTGGTGCAGCTCCAGGTTATGTAGGATATGAAGAGGGTGGACAGTTAACAGAAGCTGTTAGAAGAAATCCGTATTCAATAGTTTTATTTGATGAAATTGAAAAAGCTCATCCTGATGTTTTTAATATTTTATTACAAATATTAGATGATGGACGTATTACAGATAGTCAAGGACGTACTGTTGATTTTAAAAATACAATAATTATAATGACTAGTAATTTAGGTAGTGAATATATTCTAGAAAATTTGCCTAATAAGGAAGAATTAATAAATCGTGATTTAAGACGTACTTTTAAACCAGAATTTTTGAATCGTATTGATGAAATAGTCTTCTTTAAGAGTTTAAATAAAGATATTTTCTATCAAATACTAGATAAATTTGTTGCAGAAATTAATAATCGTTTAAAAGATAGAGATATTGTAATTTCTTTAAGTGATAAAGCTAAAAAGAAAGTAATTGATAATGCTAGTGATGAAGCTTTTGGAGCACGTCCAATTAAAAGGTATCTTTCAGAAAATATAGAAACATTAATTGCTATGCAGTTAATTGAAGGAACTATAAAAGATAATACTCAAGTTCTTGTTGATTTAGATAGTAATGATAATTTTTTCATAAGGAACGTTTAAATATGTTCCTTTTTTTTGTGATTTATGATATCATTAATAATGATTAATAGTATAGTCTAGGAAGTGAAGTATATGGTACTTAAATATAGATTAAAAAAGTTACCAAAAAGAAAAATACTTATTTGGTGTACCTTAGTTTTTCTTTTTGTTTTTTCAATATATTCAATGGTTAGATATTATGCTGTTGCTTCAATGGGGGCTATGAATAGTGGTATTTCTGGAGATACAGTAGTAGTAAATGATTTAGAAAATGATTGGAATTATTATACGAGTCTTAATTATACAGAAATTACAAGTAAAAGAGAATTACCAACAGGAAATAGTAATAAATATAATCAAGATACTTTAGTAGCTGTACAAATTAATTATGATGGTCATGATATAAATGATTCTTCTTTAGTTGGAAAAATATCTGGTACGGAGCCTCAATCTAAGTTGGTTTATTATAAGTATTATCCTGTTGTAAATGGTAAAGTAACAATTGAATTGATTGATAATCCTTATACAGCTAGACCTACAGGACATGGATTTAATGGTTGGGTATGCGATGATGAAGCAACGAATGGTTTAGATTGCTCAGAGTTAACATTCTCTTATGATGATGAATATTATACTAGATATGTTACTATTGATAAACCTGCTAATCCTGATTCTAACGGAGATTATACAGTAGTGTTAAATCTTAAAGCTAGTTGGACAACGGCTGATGTAGAGACATCTATTAATACAGCTTATTATAATTTTAAAGATAAATCAATGCAAAATATAGGTGGAACACCTATTATAGAAACTGTTCCAGTATATAGAGTTATTTATGAGTTTAAAGATAATGTTACATATTTTATTTTAAGGACTGCTAATAGATATACTTATTATTCAGGATATCCAGTACGTGGTGGTAGTTATATTAATAATACTAGATGTAATAGTCGTAATGGTTGTCAATATTTAGAGGAAGTTGAATGGAATGATAGTTACGATGAAAATCTAACCTATTATGTTGGTGAAATATCTAGTTCATGGTTTGGAAATCGATTATATAATCAGCGTGAAGCAGTTGAAAGTGATTTTGATGTAATTCAAACTGATGAAATAATTGATTATGAAGAAGCTATAGTTGGTTATGAAGTAGATTATAATGACGGAGATTTATTAACTGGTTATTATTATAAAACAACTTATAATTCTGGTGATGATGCTTCTTTATATTACAATACTAATGGTGTATCTTGTGATGATACAACTTGTAGAAGTGGTTCAACGGTTTATAAATTGATTCAGTATGGTGAAAATACAGAGATATCTTATGTTTTAAAAAACGGAGAAAAATGGGTTGAAGGCGATGATGGTTCAACTTGTAAGACGACAATTGATGTATGGAAAAAATGTAATATTCAAACGCCTAGATTAGATGATGAGGGAAATATTGTCTATGAAAATGGCGAGATTGTATATGATATTAAAGAAGTTAATGTTAATCAAGCAAATGATTATTATTATTTAGTTACAAGAGATACAAATATTTTAGATTTATCTTCTAATAATAATGATTTAGGTGATATGAGTCTTGACGTTCCTTATACGTTAAGTGGTAACTATGATGGAACTGGTAATGGTACTGTTGAAATAGATAGAGGATCTTTATCTCTTGAAGATGATATGGTTATAGAACATTTAGAAGTTACAGGTTTAAATGTTTCGACTGGAACTTCTAGGTCTACTTCATATGCTATTTTTGCTAATGATTTTAATTTAAAAATCGGACGAGGAATGACTGCAACTGGTGGATATTATGGTTCTGAAGGCATGGTTGCTTATGGAGTAATTAGTTCTAGTACTGGTAGAAATGATGTTAGAAACAAGGTTATTGTTGAAACCGGACATTATAATTATTTGAAAGCTACAGGTAATGGAAGTTTAACAGATGAAAGAGTTATTTCATGGTATGGTAATGATTATGATCGTGTTACCGGAAATGATAATAATTTAATTGTTGAATTTCAAGCTTTAGCTTCTGATTCTGGTAATCATAATAGTTCTTCGATAACACCAACTTCACAAATGGTTATCAAAAGTGGAACGTATGGTGAACATATAATTAATGGAAGTGGTAGTACATCAACTTCTTCTTATTATACATATGGTGTTTATGCTGGAGGTATATCTGGAGGTAATTCAACTTCATTTAGAACTTTGAAAATTGAAGGTGGTCGTATCTTTAGTGTTAATGGTGGACCATGTATTTATAGTTCTAATAGTGTTGGAAATGTTATTGCTATACATATGACAGGTGGTACTGTAGATAATATAGTTGGTGGTGCCGGTACATCTGAGACTTATGGAAATCGTATTGTTTCGGTAACTGGAGGTACAGTTAATAATGCTGTTGCCGGTGGAAGTAATAGTTATAGTACTAGTGGTGGTTCAAGTGCTGGTCCATTTAGAGGAGATACTTTAGTATATATTGGTGGTAATGCAGTCATTGGTGGAACGCCGGCAACTGTTGAAGGTAATCGTGATGATTATCCTGGAATGCTTTATGCAGTTACTCCCGGAAGTGTATTCGGTGCTGGACTTGGATTGCAAAATCAAAGTAGTCGTGGAGTTGCTTATGAAACGCATGTAATTATCAATGGTGGTACTATAAAAAATAATGTTTATGGCGGCGGTAATTACGGTAAAGCTGGGTATAGTGGTTCAGCGACATCAAAAATTGATATTTTAGATGGTGTTGTAGAAGGTTCTGTTTTTGGTGGTGCAAATAGTAATGGATTTGGCTCAAATGGTGACAATACATATTTAGTTGATATAAATATGTCTGGTGGTACTGTTGGATATTTATATGGTGGATCTAACTCAACAGGAACTGTTTATGCGGATGTTGATATTGATATAACTGGAGGAACAATTGTTAATGATGTCTTTGGTGGAGGATATGGTAGTAATACAAGAGCAAATGGAACTATTAATATTGATACAAAGACTAATGATGATTCTAGTTTAATTGCTAAAAATATTTATGGTGGTAGTGCTAATGGATATGTTAATAGTTCATATAGTGATACAACTAATGTAACAATAGATGGTGGAACTGTTACAGATTCTGTGTATGGAGCTGGTAAAGGAGAAACTGCTACACCTCAAACAAGTGGAGATATTACAGTTACTGTTTTGAACGGTAATATAAATCGTGTTTTTGGTGGCAATAATTTAAGAGGTACATTAAGTCATAGTGGTGATGAGTTACAAGTAATTGTTAATGGTGGAACTATTAATGAAGTGTTTGGTGGTAGTAATGGTAGTAATGCTGGTGCTACTGAAACGAATGTAACAATTAATGGTGGCCGTATTTTATCTGCTGTTTATGGTGGCGGTAATCAAGCAACTACAACAACTTCAAATGTAACAGTTAATGGAGGCACATTTGCAGAGTTTGATCAAGAAGGATATTTGGTAGGAACGGCTGGAGAAGTTTATGGTGGTGGATATGCTGCTGCCGTAACAACAACAAATGTTAATATCGAAAATGGTTCTAATGTTTATAATGTATATGGTGGTTCTAATCAACAAGGTTTAGTTAGAACATCAAATGTTAATAATAATGGTGGAAATGTTTTATGTAATACTTATGGTGGTGGAAATATCGCCGAAGTTACAACTTCAAATAATAATTTGAATGGAACAGAATACACATATAAGCTAAAGGATAACGAAACTGTTTATAATACTTCATGTGGAAACGCTTTTGGTGGTGGAGCTAAAGCTGATGTTAATAATTCTAATATTACTTTAAAAGGTAGTACATTATTAAATGTATATGGCGGCTCTAATCAAGCAGGAACAGTTAGTAATTCAAATGTTGTTATAAACAATGGAAATGTTCAAACAGTATTTGGTGGTAATAATGCTGGTGGTTCAACTGTTAATTCGAATGTTTCTATTAATGAAAGTAACGGAATATTAAGTGTTGAAAATGTCTTTGGTGGAAGTAATGGTAGCGGTGCTACTATAGGTGGAAACACTTATACAGAAATACGAAATGGAACAGTAACACAAGATGTTTTTGGTGGAGGAAATGAAGCCAAAGTTATTGGTTCAACAGAAGTAAATATGTATGCCGGAACAGTACGAAGCCTTTATGGTGGTGGTAAATCGTCATTTATCGGCGATGCTGTAGCTGGAAGTGCTGGCGAATTTGTTTCTGGAGCTGATGAAGGTTCAACAGTAGTTAATGTAGTTAGTGGAACGGTAAATAAAAATGTTTATGGCTCAGGTAACTCTTCCTTTGTTTATGGTTCAACAGAAGTAAATATAGCTGATGCGGCAATTGATGAGCTAGGATTAAATTCTAATAGTGTTAATAAAGTTTTAACGATTAATGGTAGTGTATTTGGTGGTAGTGAAACAAATGCTGAAGAGTCGACAAAATATGATTATAGTTATAAAGGTGTTACTGGAGATGCGACGATTAACGTATATGGTAAATCTTACGTAAATGCTAATAAACCTTCATTAAATATCGTTGGTTCAATATATGGATCTGGTAATAATTCAGCAACAGCTGGTATAACTACTTTATATGTTGATAGTTTTGGATTAAAAGAAAAGCCTGTTGAATCAACTTCTGTACAAAGATTTAATTATGTATATATTAACGACAGTAATTGGATTTTAAATGGTGATCGAGATAGAGCTAATGGAAAAATATATAGATATTCTTTTGTTAGAATAGATAATTTATATTTACTTGGTACTGAAAGTAGTAATAATCAATTAAATGGTTCTTCATTATACTTAGTAAGTGGTTCTACTTGGTTGAATAGTATTTATAGTGGAACAATGAATGGTTCAATTAATCCGGATAATTTTGTTGCACAAACAACAACAGAGAATAATGGAACTTTAGTAAATGCTAATTCAGATAACCGTATTTATATGTATGCAAATAAAGTATTGTCTATTTCGGCTTCTGAAGAGCCTTCATATGATGCAACATCAACACCTGCTGGTTCAGTACATGGTATGACTTTCTTAGGAATGTATGTGTCTCAAGGTGATTCTATTCAAACTGGTATATATAATTCTGTTTATAAAGATGATGATGTAGTTGATGTGGATATTTATAATCAAATAAGTAGTGATGCTTATACATTCGTTTATGGTAAGCATGATTATGAGCCTGATGAGCAAATACGAACTAACGGGTATTATACTAATTACTATGATGTTGAAACTAATAAGGTTAATGTTGATTATGTCGGTGTTACTCCAACAAATGCTTTATATTATAAGTGGGTTATTGGTAAAGAATTAACGGAAATTAATGTTGATTTACAGGCAACACGTTATTCTGTAGATGGTGCAGTTAATAAAACGATTACACTTGAAGAATTAAGAGAAATTGTTGATGGCGAGTCACAAGAGTGGCGTGATGCAACAATGAAGATTGAGAATATTGATACGTCTGATTTCCAAGCACGTAGTAATGATGTAGTAAATCCTTATGATACAGTTTTAATCGATAAGAGTGAAATTAAATCTTATAACTTAGATGATGTCGATGGTAATGGAGTAGTAGATGCTAATCAAAATTTTGCTTTGTCAATGGGTACTACTTCTGCTGGATGGTTGAATAATTATAAGACTAATTTCTATGATAATGGCAATAGTGATGGCTTTGGAGATAATTTCTGTACTGTTGATGCAACTGGTGATTGTATCGGTGATAGTGTTTATTTATATGATTCAACAATAACACAAAGAAGTTTATCTTTTTGGCTATATTATTCTAAAAATCTTGATTTTACGGTAGCTCGTAATCAAGATGAAGAAAATATTATTATTCCTTTAGGTACAATTTATATTTATACGACATTTACAAATCCACATGGTGATCCTACTGATGCTGGTTCAACAGTATCTGTTGTTATAAAAGTTAATGTTTCAATGTTCGAAGGAGATACTGATACTTATGGTAAAGCTATTTCACCTGGTAAGAAGTATGAAGTATTCCAAAATAGACCAACGTCTATTTCATCAAGTAGTTCATTTAGTATTTATCAATCTTTATCATTGGATTTGAATTCAGAAATGTTAAGTAGTAGTAAAGGTGAAAAATGGAGTGTTGATAAAGTTTACAATAAAGCTTATACAACGACAGATGACAATGGTCAACCTCTTGAAGTAAGTGAATCTTATCGTTATTTGAATTCTTCTTATGTTTTCCCTGTGGGAACAAAGATAACAATGTTAGATTTAGCTGATGGAGAACAATATTATTATGTAGTTAATCAAGAATCGTATGAGGATATGTTACAGGTTAAGAATGATGAAGGTGTAGCTAAATACATGTTGGAAGATTTTATTCGCATGGGTAGTACGGATGCCAATAATAAGTATGATGATGATATGAATGGTGAAGATAGTACAAAATATTACCATGTCGAAGGCAGTGGTGATGATGAAACTGAATTAGCGATTGAGGAGTTTGTCTTTACTGTTGATTTTTCAGGGGTAGCTGAACGGGATTTGGTTACTGAAGTTACACAGGCTCATTTATATATGAATTTAGCTCGTAAGGAAAATGGTTCAGAGCGAGTAATTTTAACACCACAAGGTATTCCTACGCAAGATATGACATATACAATTTATCCTGATGTTTCTTCTGAAATAACAACTACTGGTGGTTTTGTTATGGATGATGGAAGTTATGCTAATGAAACAACTTTATACGTTGGAGAGTCTACTAATCTAAATTTAAATACGACATTGATTCAAAAGGATAGTGCTGGTAATATTTTGAATAATGTATCTGATTCAACGTATGATGATTATAAATTAGGAGCAATAATTTCGGTTATGAGACCTAAACTAGATTCTGAGGGTAATGAAATTATTGAAAATGGTGAAGTTGTTTATGAAAGGGTAACACAAGATTTATTTGGTACAGTAATATCAATTAATGGCGTTGATTATTTCCCTCAAACTGATGGAACAACACGTATTGAGTTGGCTGGTCGTATTACAGATGTAATTTCAAGTTTAAATATTGATTTTGCAAATTCTAGTTTGAATCATGATAAATATAAATTAGTTGTTGAAACATTTGCTACATATGATGGTTTATATTATGGTGATTATACTCCTACTTATAATGAGTACACGTTTGAGTTATTAAATAATCAATACGGTTTGGATGTTGATGTAGATCCAATTCAGGTAACACATGATGTTAATACTGGTTTAGATAAGAATGGTAGCTTAGAGATTAATTATAAAGTAATGACTAAAAATGGTTTAGCTGATCCTAATTTAAAAGTTTCACTTCAAAGACGTAGTTATGATTCAACATATGATGCTGTATATGAAAATATTGATTTAAAAGGAGTAGCATCTTCTATGTATGTTGATGATAGTGCAACTAATATGTTAGATTCTTGTTTTAGTACAGATACTGATGGTAAATGTTTAATTTATAATTTAACTGATATTGGTAATAGTTTTGAAGGAGATACTTATAATGTTTCATTAACAATGAAGAATGGTCCTACTGATGATGAAATTAATGATAAAGTTAATTCAGAGTGGAAATCAGGAACGTATAGAGTTATATTTACTATGTACGATGGTGATGTTCCAGTAGGTGAAGTGTATGAGTATTTAATTATTAGAAGTTTAGATGTTGATGAGTGATGAAGGGAGTAGTTGATAATATGGAAGTAAAAGTTGAAGATCTTAGTTTTAATGAATTAATTGATTTATTTAAAGCGGCTCAAGAATTTGTTGAATTCTTAAAAATTGAAGAAAATACTGAAGTAGAAAAGAGGAAGTAACATGGGAGTAAAGAAATTAGAAGATTTTAATCATGATATTGAAGTTGCTAAAGAAGTTCTTTCTAGTATGCCGATTAATAATGCTAAGAACTTAGCTTTATATAAAAATAAAGTGTCAGAGTTAGAAAAAGAATATGAAGGTTATAGAGATCAGCTATTCTCTGAGATGAAACGACGTTCGGCAAAATATTTAGAATATAAACCTTCTAGTCGATTAGAATTAGTTAAAAAGGAATTATTGGATTATAAAGATTTAGCTCTTTTTAATCCAATGAATTCACCATTTGAAAAAATGGGATTTGATACATTACTTTATAGTTTAACGCATTATTATAAGAATGATTTAGCATCAGTTAATAGTGATATAAAAGAAGCTTTAAGTAAGTTTGAAACTGTTGGAATTACATTAACTGAAGATGATTTTGTTTATAGTAATTATGCAAGAAAGTATATTAAAGAATTTTTGAAAAATGATGATTTGGAAAGAATGAAAGATATATTTGAAGACTTGCATTGGAAGTGTCCTGATGTTATATCACATATTGAGACAAGTTTTAGAATATTATTTAATAAACATATTAAAACATTCGAAAAATATATTGAAGATAAACAAAAAGAAATTATAAAAGATAATTTAACTTATGATGATTATTTATTAAAGAGAAATAATCTTGCTAAAGAATTATTTAATTTAGAGAATTTTGATATTGATGTTATAATGAATCAATTTATGAATGGTGATTTGTTATTAAATAATTATAGTATTGTTAATGTTAGTAAATGTTATTCAAAATTCTTAGGCGACAATTGTGATGTAGCTAAAGGTAAAGAGAAAGCTGAAGATTTTAAAAATTTATATTTTAATTTAAGAGAATTTAAAAATTATTTAAAATATTCTTATGTTTTAGATGATGTTAAAGCTAAGTATAAAGAAAGAGAAACACATATTGGTGAAGCTTCTAAAATATTGAAAGAAATTGATGATTTGGTTAATGAATTAGCACGTTTAACTGCTGAGATTAATGAAGGATCAACAAAAGGTTTCTTATTCTTTAAAAAGAAAATAGATATTGATAAACATTATTTATTAGTTAATGAAAAAGTTAAAGAGTTAGATGCTAAATATGAAGAATATGATAAAGCTTTAATATATGATAAGATGAATAGTTATATAACAGATACTTCTTCTGTATATGATGTATTTCGCTTTGTATTAGGCTTTAAAGGATATTTAAGATCTTGTATTAAAGCTCATGAAGAAGATGTTGATATTAATAAAGTTAAAGCTACTGTAAAAGATTTTGAAGCATTTTTATTAGATCCAAATGTTATGATTTTAAGAAATGTTGTATTTAGTGTTGATAATGATGTTGCAGAAATTATAATGGATCATTATAAATTATTAGATATTAATCTAAAAAAAGAAAATATGACAATTGATGGTGTAGATGAAATGCTTAATGATTTAATAATAATTATTATTGATCATTGCTTGGAAGAAAATGACGTTACAATTGATTTTATTTTAGATTTATTTGAAAGTAAAAAATTAATTGAAATGTATAAAAATATTTAATAAAGACCAATTTTGTTGGTCTTTTTTGCATTGAAAGTATTGTGTTATTATGATAAAATTAGTATGGTGATAATATATGAAGAGTATTCTAAAATCTATCTTGAAAATTTTATTTGCAGTATTTTTAGTTTTGTATGTTGGAGTTGCAATCTTTGTAACTGCTTGTTTGTTATGTTTAAATGATCAAGGAATTACAGAGTTTGGGGATACTTCGTTAGTAATTGCTGATGATGATTTATCAGCTGATTATAAAAAGGGAGATCTTTTAGTAATAAGTAAAGGTAAAGAAAAAGGTGCTGAGGTAACTGAAGGAGATTATGTTTTCTTTTATAATCCATCTGAGTCATATGTAATTAATTATGCTGAAGTAAAAGAAGTACATGATACGGATGGTTATTATACTTATGTAGTAGGTAATGATTATAATATTTATTATGATTACTATGTAGGTAAAGATGTTGTTAATTTAAAAGGTGTAGGTAATGTTTTAGCAGTATTAGAATCACAAATGGGTTTTTTAGCCTTAATTATATTACCAACAATGATTGCAATTATTTTTGAAATTTATGCCATTATAATAGAAATAGTAGAATTAAAAAAAGAGGTTTAATATGAAGAGAAAGGTAAATTATTTAATTGGATTATCTTTCTTACTAATTATAATACTAGGTAGTTCATATGCTTTTAGTAAATATAATTCAGAAGTTACTGGTGAAGCGGAAGCTGATATTGCTAATTGGAATATTACTGTTAATGATTGTAGTATAACAAAACCTGATAAAAATAATACTGCTTGTTTTGAAGAGAGTGTTAATGATGAGACTGGTGAAGTTACATTAATAAAGAATTTTGGGGTTAGTGAAATCTTTTATTCTAATAACGGAAATGATAATGTTGTTAATAATAAGATAGCACCTGGTTCAAGTGGGAGTTTTAAAATTAAAATTAGACCAAATGACACAGAAGTTTCCATTAAATATACAATAAAAGCTTGGTTAGCAACAGAAAATGTTTCAATAAAGCTATATAGAAGCGATCCTAATATGGATAATAAAATTCCTTTAGATGAAGAGGGATATGCAGGTATAATTAAGTATTCACCTAATAATTTAAATTATGAAGATGTGATTACTATATATGTAGATTGGGTTGCAGAAGTTGATGAAGAAACTAATTTAACTGATACTGAGTTGGGAACGAATGGAGGTACACCAAAATTAAAAGTACCAGTTCAGATAGTTTTTGAACAATATAATGGATAACATGATGAAAGTATTAAAAAAAATAGGAAATATTTTATTAAATTTATTAATTGGGATAGTTGTAATTTTATTGGTTTTGGCTTTTTATAATTATATTCAAATTAATGTTTTAAAAAATAAATATACTAATTATTTTGGATATACTTTTTTTGAAATTCAAACAGGTAGTATGGAACCATTAATTCAAGTGGATGATTATGTATTTGTTAAGATTACTGATAATATTGATGTTGATGATATTGTTTCATATTATACTGATAATAGTGTTGTTACTCATAGAGTTGTTAAAATAGAAGATGGTCTTATTTACACTAAAGGAGATAATAATAATGCTATCGATGAACCTGTTAATAAGAATCAAGTAATTGGTAAAGTTACATATATTGGTGCAGATTATGGTAAATATATGAATATTGTTACGGAGCCTCGAGTATTTATATCCTTTTTTGTAACAGTGTTTTTATTTAATATAGCTTTGTCTATAGGTAAGAAGGAGGTTAAGAAAAATGAAATTGAGAAGATTCAAGAATAGAAGAATGATGAATTTTTTAACTATATTTTTAATCTTGGATATTTTTATTATGGCAGTTTTCTTTAAAACCTCTAGTGCAACATATGTATCAGAAGCTTTTTCGACAACGGAGATGGATGTTGCTTTGTATGCTTTTAATTTTAGTGGAGTAGATGATGTTGAAAATGAAAATGCTGAATTTAATGCTCAAGAAACTCTAGATATTAATTTAGGTGATATCGGTCCTGGTGAAACTAAATATTATAAGTTTAGAGTTTATAATACAGATAATGAAGGTAATGTTGCAGATACTAATATTTCATATGCATTAAAAATTATAACAACAACTAACATTAGATTAGATTATGATTTATATTATAATCAGAATGCTTCGAGTGCGAATGCTGTTAGTTTGATAGACGATAATCAGTTAGATAATCAAATTATGAAAGATAGTTATGGTACTTATTTTAGGGTATTTACAGTTCCTGATAAATGTTTTAAATATGGTAAAGAAAAGTATGATGAGTATACTTTGAAAGTTACTTTTCCAAAAGATTATTCAAGTAGTGAATATCAAGATTTAGTTGAATCAATTAAGATTCAGTTATTATCAAAACAAGTTTTAAATGAAGATAATATTGGCGATATATGTAGGTGATTAAAGTGAAAAGGAGAAAAGAAGATAAAATTAAATTAAATAAGAAAATATCTTTAAGATTTTTTAAAGAGCATAAAAGGATTACGACTTGTTTAATTGTTGCATTTGTTCTTCTTGGCTCTTTCTTAACAATTAATTATGGGCGATATGTAAAAGATATTATCGAAGTTTATTATTTAAGAACTAAAAATTTTTATTTTACTAGTGATAAATTGACTATTCATGGGAAGGATTATGAAATTAATCCTTGGGGTGGTACTACTAATTATAATTTAAGTATTAGTATGAGTAGTTTACTTAATAGTTTAAAAGGAACAGATACCGATATTATTTATGATTTATCTTGTTCTACTGATAATAATGTAGAATGTTATATTAATACACCTGGAGTAACAACGGTTGAAAGAACAATAAAAAGTGAAGATAACGCAGATAATTTTATTATTACTATAGCTCCTAAAAGTGGGGTAACATTACATGATGGAGATAAGGTTTCAGTAGTTGTTACAGCTAAATCAAAATCACCTTATATAGAGGAATTATCTGCTACATTTAATTTAATTATTGGTAACTATGGTATAAATTATGAAATTGAAGATACCCCTGGAAATGTTTATTTAGATGCTATTGTGTCTAATACTTTGGATACTTCAAGGGCTGAAATAACTCTTACTATAAATGATCCTTCAATTGTTATTGATATGAGTACAAATATATTAGAAGATCCAAATACAAGGTATGAAACAGAACTTACATATGACTATAAAGATGATGATGGTGATGGAGTAATAGATGATGATGCTACAAAACATAATTATATTAAAAAAATTACTTTTGTAGTTGAACCTAAATCAAGTATAATGGTTCGTTATTATAAGAAAATTCCTAGTAATAACTATAGCTATGTAAATGGTGATACTAATCAACCTGTCATTAGTTTTGATAAAAGGATTATTGAGTAAGGAGGGGTAATATGATAAATGTTATGGATGAATATATTTCTTTTACAATAAAGTGTTTTCATAATTATTTAAAGTTGTTTTTTAAGGATTATAAATATGATAAAAAGATTGCTGAAGAATTTATAAATGCTTATCTTAATGTAAGATATAGTAATTATATTGATGAAGCAAGTAAGAATGTTTCTTTACAGAGAAAAATTAGTAAAGTTATTCAAGATACTGCTAAAAGGTTAGAAGTTGAATATGGTAAAGCTAAAATTGATGTAATAGATAAGATTGCTAAGTTTGCACAATATTTTTATCATTTAGATCAGTTGTATTTACTAGAAGCACAAAAAAATGTTATTCAAAGTATTGCTACTGAGAAAGAGAAATTGTTTGGTGAAGATAAAGATTTTGTTAATCAATTTAGTATGATGATTCGTGATGATATTAAAATAAGAAAAGAATTTTTAGATAATTTTGAGAGTCCAACTTTTTATTTGGATTATAAGAAAATTGGTAAGAATGAATTTTTTGTTAAGTTAGAAAATAAAATTGTTTTTCCTGAATTATATAGTGATATTGCTATAAAGAAAGCTTCAGAAAAAGATAGTATATCTGAAGATATGGTAGCTATTACTTATTTACAGTTAGCTAGTGTAGTAGTAAAAGATTTAGTAGGATGTAATTTTGATAAGACTTATTTTGTAGAGTTTCCTGAATCATTATTTGATAAGAAGACTAAAATTAATAGAGTATTAAACATTATAGATAATTTATTTATTCAGGATAGAATAAGGATTGTTATTAGTTATAAATGTTTCCTTAGATATGGAACTTATGTTAGAGAATATATGAGAAAAGGCTATTTTTTTGCGATTATACTAGATGATAGTTTTGATTATAGTAGCGATAATATTCAATATTTAGAATTATTTGAAAAGATTTTCTTTGATTTTAATAAATATTATTACAAAGATATGAAAAAAAGTGTTAAAATAAAGGATAGAATAGTAAGTGTAGACGAGGTGAAGTAATGGATACATATGTTAGATTTTTATATGAATTCTTAGATCAATTATTTGGAGGAGTTGTTGAAGCTGTAAAAGATTTCTTTTTAGGAATTTTACAGATGTTTGATGTACGTGCTTATGCTAATTTGATTAAACACTATAGTACAGATTTCTCTGGTGGAGAATGGTTCTTAGTAGTTGTTGCAATTATTTGTACAATGTTATTATTAGCGTTATTTATTTTTTGTATATACTTTTTAGTAAGAAAGTATATAAGATTTAGAAAGACTTTGGTTGAACAAGAGTCTTTACTTGAAGAATTAGCTGATTTACATAAACAAGTTAGAACTTTGATGAAGGAAAAAGATGAGTTGTATGCTATGAAGGTATCACAATTAGGACTTAATCCTGATGAAGAAGCAACTGTTAGTGAAGGTGATACTCCAGAAGAAGTTGATGATGGACACGCACTTGACACTAGATTTCCAAAACTTGTACATATTGATGAAATGTTTAAAGATTACAAAATTGTCAATTATAACAATTCATTTACATTGCCTGAACTTTGTGACAATTTTAGAAACTTCTGTGCTTCTGAGTTAAAGTTATATTATCATTTGGATTTAATTAGATTATTTATTGCTGCTTTATCAAGTACTAAATTAGTTATTTTACAAGGTATTTCTGGTACAGGTAAAACTTCACTTGCTTATGCTTGGGGAAAATTTATGAAACACGATTCATGTGTTGCATCTGTTCAACCATCTTGGCGTGATAGAACAGAATTATTTGGTTATTTTAATGAATTTACCAAAAAATTTACTGAGACTGATTTATTAGCCGAAATATATATGGCAGGTTATACTGATGATATTTATACAATTATTTTAGATGAAATGAATATTTCACGTGTTGAATATTATTTTGCTGAGATGTTATCTATTCTAGAAATGCCAAGTCAAGATGAATGGATAGTTGAATTGACACCAAGTGCTTGGAGTTCAGATCCTAAGCGTTTAAAAGATGGTAAATTAAAAATTGCTCCTAATGTTTGGTATATTGGTACAA
Source organism: uncultured Bacilli bacterium (assembly GCA_944332265.1). Classification (GTDB taxonomy): domain Bacteria; phylum Bacillota_I; class Bacilli_A; order RF39; family UBA660; genus Coprovivens. Next base: position 27,872 of record CALVJQ010000009.1, on the reverse strand, counting down.
TCAATAACGATGACTCAACATTTATGGTTACTGATAAAGTTTATGACCGTGCTATGCCAATTGATATTAATGATAAAGGAACTCCTTTTGAACCTGTTCCTACACAAGCTATGGATGTAAATTATTCTTATCTAGAAAAATTATATGAATCAGCAATTAATGATAATCAAATCAGTGATGAGACATTAGATAAGATTGAAAAGATGGATGATTATGTAATACAACATTTCCGTATTGCTTTTGGTAACCGTATTGTTGCTCATATGAAAAAATTTGTTCCTGTTTATGTAGCTTGTGGTGGTACAGAAATAGATGGTGTTGATTACTTTATTGCAAAGAAAATTTTACGTAAATTTGAACAATTAAATGTTTCTTATATCCGTGATGAAATAGATGGATTTATTAAATTCCTTGATACTACTTTTGGTAAAGGAAAAATGAAAGAATGTACTGAATATTTATTAAGACTTAAGAAATTAACATAATAGATAAAATCGAAAAGAGGTTGGGATTATGGATGAATTAAATGTAACTTCTTTATTTGAAAATGCTGATGAACAACGTGTAAGTTCTTTTACGAAAAAAAGTAAATCTGATATGGTTGTTGATTTGCATTATGATAAAGTGGAAGCTAATTTTGAATGGGTTGATATTATTGAAGATACGATGAGATATCTAGATAATATTTTACGTAATCCCAATCGCTTTATTATAAATGAAGATGAAATAGTAAAAATAGAAATGGCTAAAAGAGTTACTGTTGATAGTATAAAACATTTAGCTAAACATACAAATTTGATACAAGAAGTTAATGAAGATGATGAGATTAAACCTTCTAAAATATTAAATATTAATAAAGAAGAAACTTTTGATACTTATGAAAATAGATTTATTTATACATTAATAATTAATATGGAAGCTTTTGTTGCTGCTAAAAAGAGAAAATTGGTTGATGGTTCTTATTTAAAGGATGATAAGTCAGTTCAATATAAAGCAGCATCAGTAGTGGGACAAGAACATATTTCGATTGATTTGAGTATTAAAACAAGTCTACATACTAAAAAAGATGATGGTAGAAAAAATGGGGAGAGTTTAGCTGCTCGAATAGATCGTATAGAGCAACAGATTATAGATTTAAAAAATAGTGAAGTGTTTAAAGCTTTACATAGAGCGCATGTTGCTTTAGTTAGACCACCAATTAAGAAAACTAATGTTATTTTAAAAAATACTAATTTTCAATATGCGTTGATATTATGGAATTATTTGCAAGAACATTTTGGTGATGATAACAGAAGAGATAAGAAAGATAAAAATTATGAAGAGGAAGGAGCTTTAAGAGGTTTCTTTGATGATACTTTCTTACTTAATTATTTAGCTTTATGTACACTTAATAAAGATGAATATTCAACTAAAAATGTTAAAGAAAAAGTTATGAAACAAGTTATTCAAAAAATTATAGATTTAAATGCAAGTTTAACAGAAGAAGAGTTAAAAGATATGGTTGGAGAACAATTTACACTTGTTAAATATCGTAATACAGCAACAATGGATGGTATTGGTAAAATATATCGTAAACATATTGATAAGTATTTTAATAAAATTAACAATGTAAAATTAAATTGAGGCTATTATGAAAGCTATATTTAATGGTATTGGTAGTAAAATTGTTGCTTTTGTTGAATGGATTATCATTTTATTGTTATTATTTTTAGTTATTTTATCAGGTTTTCAGAGATTTTCTAATCAACATAATTTATTTGGATATCGTGTTTATATTGTAGCTTCTGGAAGTATGATTCCAACTTACAATATTGGAGATACTTTACTTATAAAAGAAATGGATGCTTCAAATATAAAAAAAGGTGATGCTGTTACTTATATAGGTGATGATGTTGGAATAGATGGTATGATTATAACGCATCAAGTACAAGAAGTTGAAATGGGCGAAGATGGGAAATATTATTTTCATACGAAAGGGATTGCAAATAATATAGAAGATCCTATTGTTTCAGAAGAACAAGTTTTAGGAAAAGTTATTTATCGTTTCTTTTTACTAAGTTTTATAGGAAGAATAACAACTAGTAAACTATTATTATTTTGTTTTATAGCTATTCCAATTGCTATATTAATAGCAATTGAAATAATTAAATTAATATATAAAAAAGATGATGAAGATGAAGATGCTGATTTAAAAATAATAGAAGAAAATGATGAATCTGTTAAGAAGATAGTTCGTGATAAAGATAAAATAGATACAGATTTAGAAAAAGATGATATAATAAAAGAGAATAGTGAAGATATATTGCCTCTAGAAGAAAAGAAATAAGATAAGGAGTGTTTTTTTATGAAGCATGATATACAGAATATTGCAAATAATGAAAATGTACATGATGCTAAAAAGCGAAATATATTATTTGTCGTTTTAAAAAAACATAAAATAGTCTTGTTATTGCTTCTTTTCTTTGGGTTTGCTAGTACTTCTTTTGCTTGGTTTATTTATAATAAGACAGTTGATATGAGTATTCATGGTCATGTTAAGTCTTGGGATGTTGTTATTGGAGATGGCGAAGAAGGAACACATGAATTTAAAATATCTGATTTATATCCTGGAATGGATAGTAGTACTGATAAAATAAATATTGTTAATAATGGTGAAGTTAGTGCAGATTTAAGTATTAATATAAAATCGATTACGTTATTTGGAGAAGTTCAATCAGAAGATGATTATCAAGTAACTGTTTCAGATGATGGTCGAGTATTTACGATTGAGGGATATCCTTTTGATTTACATTTTGAGATTGCAGATAAGCAAATTGCTTCTAATGGAGTATCACAACTAAGCTTTGAATTAGTGTGGGATTATGAAAATGATGAAGCAGAGTGTATGGTTACTGATGATACAGGAACTTATAATAAATGTGATCGTGAAGATACAGAATTGGGAGAGAAATCATATGAATTTTCAAGTAATCCTGATAATGCACAAGAGTCTTCATTGGTAATAGAATTAACGATTGATATTGTTCAATCTAATCCATAAAAAAATTCCTTTAATAGGAATTTTTTTTATGTTAATTGAGTTAATTTTATACCGATGTTGAAATCGATTGTTTCATAATTTGTTGCTATTTCTGTATCTTCTTCATTTGTCATTGTAGCACCAGTATTTTCATCATCGTTCCATTTAATATATACTTTTATTTCTTTGGTTTTAGTAGTATCATTTGGATCATTTATATTTACATTATTAGAAATAGTATTATTTGTTGTGGTTATTTCAGTTCCATCAACTTCTAATTTAAATATACTTATATCATTTACTATATCATTATCTTCAATATTTATTTCATATTTAAAGGATAAATCAACGTTACTATAGTCAAGGGTTATAATAAAGTAACCTTCACGTGTAGGAGCTATTTGATTGTCAGCTATGTGTTCACTTGGTTCAAAATATGCAGTTATTGGATTAGTTAGTTTATAGCCGTTTTTTATTGATTCACCATTTACTTTAATATTCCATTTTTTTATGTTTGAACCAATTGAACTAGTTGTTTGTGTAAAGTATTTGGCATATGTTGAGGCAACTTGGTAGAGACATATAAATAATGAAATAAAGGCCATGATTAATAGTAGTTTTTTCTTTGTTTTCATAATACCTCCTATCTATTATAGATTAATTATATCATATAGAGCTTTTTAATTACATAATTATTTTTGGTTAAATTGGAATTTCCACTATTGTTTTTGAAATTCTCTTGTGCTATAATGATAATAACGATATGGTAGGTGTTCATATTCGTTAATCTCCATTCATTGTTATAGGTGACTAAAAATAAAAAGGAGAGTTGGAAGTATGGCTAAAGGAGAAGTCGTTTTAACGGCGCAGAAAGTTAAGAAGCGCAAGAAGACTGAGAAGATAGTTCTTATTTCATTATTGGCCTTGTTGTTATTCTTGGTAATAGCTTATTTCATTCTAAATATTGTCTATAATGAAGGTAGTTTTACCATAAGTATGGATAAGAATACGTATTTAGAATCAAATTTAGTTATGTATGAGTCATTGAACGATAGAAGCTCTGTATATAGACTCTCTACGTCAAAAATTGCATTTATGGATAACATATCTATTAAGTGGTTACCTGATAACATCAATAATGAAGCTGAAGGAGCTCATAATGGCGAAAATTATATAGCTTATACGTTTTATCTTGAAAACCAAGGAGAGGAAACGATAAACTATTGGTATTCTATTACAATTGATGACATTATTAAGAATGTTGATGATGCTGTTAGAATAATGATTTTCGTAAATGATGATCAAGTCGTATATGCTAAAAAGAGTGCAATAACTGGTGAGCCAGAACCAGATACAACTCCTTTTAGAGATGATGATGAGACGATAATCTTAGAAAAAAGAGAAGGAATGAATCCTAAAGATATTGATAAGATTACGATTGTCATTTGGCTTGAGGGTGATGATCCTGAATGTGTTAATGCAATTTTAGGTGGAGAGATGAAAATGCATATGGATATAAATGAAGAACATGTCGAAGAAAGAAAAAATTAGTGAGGAGTAAAGAGTTATGACTAAAACAAATGGAAAAAATAAAAGTGAAAACAAGAAAAAAAGACTATTATTATTGATTTTGTTGCTAGTGCTTACTTTAAGTCTTACGGCATTCTCATCTTATGCTTGGTTTACTTCAAATAAGAGAGTTAATGTTGGAGATATTAATGTTGATGTAAGAGCAGTTAATGGCCTTGAAATTTCAGCTGATGGTGTTAACTGGGGAGTTAAAGTTAGTAAAGATGATTTAATTGAAACTCCTGAGTATACTACTCAAAAGAATCAGCTACCTGATTCTTTAGGAGCAATGTCATCTGTAAAAGAGTTAACAGATGCTAAATTATTAAAAGTATTTGATGGCTCTGTTGCAACTAATTGTCCAGGTGGTGGAACGGATTGTGACGATCCTACTTATACTTTAACAACTACTGAAGCTACTGAAAAGAGATGCTATGATAGTGATGGAACTGGTAATGCTAATTCATCATCTGTTCCTAACTGTGATGGACAACGTTTAGTAGCATTTGATATCTTCTTAAAAGTTGATAGAGATGATACAGTATTATATTTAACTGAAAATGCTGGTGTTAGTAATACTAGTTTAAATGATTTAGGTATTAAGAATACTACTCGTGTTGCCTTTATTGTACAAGGTAATATGGATTCTGATACTTATAGAACTTCTGAATCTGCTATTCAAGATGTTCAAGCTTTACAAAATGGTGAACAAGTAGTTTTATGGGAACCAAATTTTGATGCACATACACAAGCTGCTGTTACTGCTGCTAAAAACTTCTATGGTATTGAAAGTATAGTTGCTGGTAATGGAAATAGTTTATTAAACTATGAAGGCGTTAAAACTGCATTCTCTGAACCAGTTCCTTTAACAGAAACTAATTCAACATCTCATAATGGTTACTTTGCTTCTGTAACTCCTGATATTACTTCTCCTGCTGAGGGAGCTGTAAGACAATCTACTAAGATTACTTTAAAAAATGGTGTTACTAAGTTAAGAGTTTATTTCTGGGTAGAAGGTCAAGATGTTGATGCTGAAAACAATGCTACTGGTTCTGATATGAAATTAAGTCTAGAATTTGGTATTGACTAGAAATTAGAAAGAAGTATTTTAATACTTCTTTTTTTATGTCAAAAAGTATTTATTATATTTGCATTGAAGCATTAAATGCTTTATACTTATTATAGTAAGTATTAATGATAGAGGTGTTTAACTTGAATAAAGATAAAAAATTAAAAAAGCAAGTAGATAAAAGAAAAGAATATAATTCTAAAAAAAGAAGAATATTAATTCTTATTTTATTGGTTTTATTTTTAATAGGCGTTTTAGGTTTTTCAACGATGGCTTGGTTTTCTTCTAATAAGCATGGGGTTATTGATTCAATAGATATTAATGTAGCGACTGTTACAGGTTTACAAATATCTGCGGATGCTATTGAGTGGGGTAATGAAGTTACTAAGGATCAGATAATTAATGCCTATAAAACGTATCCTGCCGCAGAGAATCAGTTACCTGATACTTTGTCTAATGTCTCAACTGCTGGTAATGTAACAAATGGTAAATTAGATATGTATTATGGGGTTACTTCGGAAGAAAAAGATGGTGGTTTTACTTTAACTACTTTAGAACAAACAGAAATGCAATGTACAGGTGGTGAAGAATGTGGAGATAAACATTATATTGCATTTGATGTTTTCTTGTTAGTTACAACTCCTGCAACTATTGCTTTAACTGGTAATTCTAATGTTATTCCTCAACCTGATACTCGTGATAAGGGTTCACAAAATGCTGCTCGTGTTGCTTTTGTTATTGAAGGAACAGTTAATAGTGGCTCTTCAGCAGCTGCTCAAGCTTTAAAAGGTGGAACTTCTTCATTAATTTGGGAACCAAATTATGATGTTCACACGCCTGAAGGCGTAGAAGCAGCAAAGAATGTTTATGGAGTTACAACATCTTTATCTGGGGCTTCAAGAATTCCATATAAAGGAGTTAATCGTGCTTTTCAAACTCCAGTTTATATAGATCAAACTGATAAAAGTTCTTATTTTACAACGGTTAATCCAAGAGTAGCAACGGTAAAGAACTTTGTTGAAAATCAACAGTTAATGAATATTCCAGCGGGAATAACAAAAGTTAGAATTTATATGTGGCTAGAAGGTCAAGATGTCGATATGGATAATAGTGTAGCAGCTAGTCAGTTATTATATAATGTAGAATTTGCAATGATTAATTAGAAAAAGACTCTTAGGAGTCTTTTTTTGTTTCTTCTATAGTATTATTTATAATTGGTTTTTTCTCTACTGGAGTTTTCTTTTTATAGAGAATACTTTTTATGATATTTTCTTCAAGTACCGGTTCTTCGACATTAAAATATTTTAGGAGAAATTCACCGATTTTAACTTGAATTATTATTTCACGTGCTACTAAAACATATATAGGAATAAAGTATAATGTTCGATCAAAAGGTGTTTCGGTGTAGAATTCTGGTGAAATAAATTCAATGATTGCTACTTCAATACTAGTAAAATCCCAAAGAATAAAAATTATTAGGATAAGAGCAGTGATAGCAATTAAAATTTTAGATAATTTTGTGCGATGATATACTTTCTGTGCATTTATAATATTTTCGTATTGTTCTTGATTTTTACAATTTTCTTTTATTAAATCATCATTATTACTTTTTTTAACAAGTTCTACTATTATTAAAGAAGCAAGTAATAGTAGAGGTATTATTATATTTCCCATAGCATCATTCCTTATTGTAAATATTATATCATATTAATTTATTTTTTTGTTTATATATTGACAAGTGTATTTTTTACGCATTATAATTATTATAGGGTGACGGTATGGATGTAAAAAATAAATTATATAAGAATCAAGGTATTCATGTTATAACAGCTTTATTTACAGTAGAACAAGGGGTAACTAAGGTATTACTTATTAAAAGAAAAAATGAACCTTTTCTAGGAGATTGGGTATTAACTGGCGGAGCTTTATATAATAATGAAGATTTAATAGATGGAGCATTAAGAGAACTGAAAGAAAAAACAGGAATTACAGGTGTAGAAATTAAGCAGTTTAAAGCTTTTGGGAAAGTTGATCGTTCTCCGGTAATGAGAATGGTTGCAGTAGGTTTTATTGGGATTATTGATAGTAAAAGAGTTAATGTATTAAGAGAAACGAAGAATACTTCTAATGCTGATTGGTTTCCAATAGATAAAATACCACCACTTGGATTTGATCATGAAGAAATATTACATGAAGCTTTATTAGAATTACGTAAACAGATAATTAAGAGTAATATTTTGAAAAGTTTATTTCCTGATGGTGTGACAATGCCAGAATTACAAAAAACTTATGAAGCAATTTTAAATAAGAAATTTGATCGTCGTAATTTTAGAAAGAAAATGTTAAGTCTTGATTTAATTGAAGATACAAATACTAGTGATAAATTTGAAGGTAATAAACCAGCTAAGGTTTATCAATTTAAAAAAATTATAGAAGATAAAGATATATTTTAATATATTTTTATTTTTGATTTATAAAGTGTACAAAGTACACTTAAAGGAGGTGAGATAATGATATATTTGATGCGTCATGGTCAAGATGATGAGAGTTTTATTGGAGGATGGAGTGATGTTAATTTAATTGACGAAGGAAGAAAACAAGTTACTGAAGCAGCTTTATGGATACAAAAAAATTTGCCAATTAAAAAAATTGTTTGTAGTGATGTAAAGAGAGCGATTGAGACAGCTAAAATAGTTAGTGAAATACTTGGTGTTCCTTATGAATTAAATAGTAATTTACGTGAACAGAATAAAGGATTGCTTAATGGTATGAAGAAAGAAGAAGCTATGGAAAAATATCCTTTATATATGGATGATTCTGTTACAGTTGATACTATTTATCCGGAGGGAGAATCTTTAAGAGATTTATATAAACGAATTTATAGTTATTTAGAGCAATTATTAAAACTAGAAGATAATACTTTGTTAATTACTCATCGTGGAGTAATTAATATGATATATTTTATATTTAATAATATTTCATTAAATATGGATAAGAAACAATTTAAGGTGAATACAGCATCTATTCATGAATTAGATAAAGAACATAAATTAATAAAAAAGGTAAGGTAGAGTTATGGTAAGAAGAATTGTTTTTACAGGTGGACCAGGAAGTGGAAAGACGACAGTTATAGAGAAGGTTAAACAAGTATATACAAATCAAGGTTATAAGGTAATTGTTATTGATGAAACAGCTACGTATTTAATTAATATGGGGATTAGACCTTTTGGAGAACAGGCTGTTTCAATGATTGATTTTCAAGAATTAGTTTTAAAATTACAATTAGCAAAGGAAGATATTGTTGACCGAGCAGTATCAATGTTGGATGATGATAAGACGATTATTATATATGATCGCGGAGCAATTGATAATAGTGCATATGTAAATGAAGAGGAATTTAAGGAAGTAATGGCTAGATTAAATCGTGTTCATTCTTTTGGGGAATTAATGAATAAGTATGATTTAGTTATTAATTTAGTTAGTAGAAAAGATTTTTATACAACGGAGAATAATAAAGCACGTAGTGAAGATGTTGAAAAGGCTTTGGAGTTAGGTAAAACAACTTTAAAGTCTTGGATGGGACATAAGAGGTTAAAAATTGTTTTACCTAAAGATGAAATGAATGATAAGATTAATGAAGTTTTAAATATTATTAATGATTTATTGAATATTAAACAAGTAAAAAGACAAGCTAAATATGCTGTTTTATTAGATAAAACTGATTTTAAACGTATTATTGAGCAAGGAAGAGCTATGCATATAACACAAACATACTTAGAGAGTCCTACTAATATTGAGAAGAGATTAAGAAAAATAGAGTTTAATGATTCAGTAAATTATATATTTAGTGTCTATAAGATTATGGAAGACGGTACTAAATTGTATGTGAGTGAAAAAACTTTAGAAGAATTAGAATATGAGGCTTTTATGGAATTTAAAGATAAAGCTTATGACTCGATTAATAAAGTAAGGTATTATTTTGATTATCAAGGACAATATTTTTATCTTGATGTATTTGATGATATGAAAGATATTGGAATATTGGAAATAAATATAGGAGAAAATGATCAAGTATTAATTCCTGATTTTGTTGAAGTATTAGGATTAGTTACGGATGATTTATCTTTTTATAATAAAAATATTGCTAAAAGAGATGGTAGAAAGTTGGCGAAAAAATGATAAAGACTTTTACTGGTCCAATGCACAGTGGAAAAACAGCGGCGATGATAGCAACATATAAGAAAATATGGAATAAAGATCATATATTATGTTTTAAACCAAATCGTGATACTAGGGATATTGGGGAGATAAAAAGTAAAGATTATGATGTAACAATTTCTTCAATTGGAATAGATTATTTTGAAGATATTTTACATTATATTGATGATAAAACAAGAACTATTTTTATTGATGAAGTTCAATTAATGGAAGGTAATGTTAATGTTTTAACTTATTTGTCAATTATTAAAGATATTGATATATATTTAGGTGGATTAAATATGACCTCGGAGCAAGAACCTTTTTTGATAATGCCCTATATATTGGCAATTAGTGATGAGGTTGAAGTTATTAAAGCTAGTTGTTATGATTGTGGAAGAGATGCAACACATACTTATTATGAAGGAAATAAGGTTGAAAAAATTAAAGTTGGCGATGAAGGATATATTCCTTTATGTCGACGTTGTTTAGCTAAAAGACGAGGATTAGAAGATGCTAAGAAGTTATATTTAGGAATTAAAAAAGATACTAGTTTAGGAAATTAGTATCTTTTTTATGTTCTTTAATTATTTTTATTAAAATAAGTATGATGGTAAAGATAGAAATAATAAGAAAAATTGGATTATCTTTTTTGTATTTCATACTTATAGTGTGAGTTCCCTTTGAACATTCAATTCCAATTAAGCTATCGAGAATTTTAGTTGGTTCTATTTTTTTACCATCTATTTTGATTTCCCATGATGTATCATAAGGAATACTTGTAAATATAATTTGGTTTTCTTTTATATTTATAGTTCCTTCGATATGGGAATCACTGTAAGTAGTATATTTTATTTGATTGTCTTTTAATTTATTATATATTTCATTTAGTTTTTCTTGATTATATGTATAGATGGTTGCAGTATCTGGAACTGTTTCATTTTTTTCAATATAGAACTCTTGATATGTTTGTGGAATAATAGTATTTCCATTTTCAATTAAGTAAAATTTATAATCAGTATTAAAGTAGTATTTGTTATCTTTTTCTGTGCTTTCTAATATATGTTTATCAAAGATGTCTTTTATACCAGTTGTAGCATATGATAAATATTCAAGTGAGTTTTTGATATTATAAGGGTCTAAATCAATAATTAGAATATCATTATTAACAGCAAATATTTTTTCTAGGTAGTATTTATCATTTTTTATATTAAAGAACATTGAAAATAGTTTATGTTCATCGCCACAGTATGTTATGTAGTTAGTAGTAGCTTGACATCCTAAATTACTTAGTAAGTTTATTGTACTATTATAGTGCATTGAAGATAATAAATAAGTAACATTTTCATTGGTATATAGATTATAGTTAGAATATTCAGGAATGTCATAATTAGTTCGATTTAAACGATATTTTATTGGAGTAGTATTAAAGTTATTAGGAAAATATTCTGCTTCTTTTTTGATGTCTGATGAAATGTTTGAACTTACAGCAACTATACTTTCAATAATAATTAGTAATGTAAGTAACAGTTTAGATATTTTGTTATTTTTATAAAAGAAGATTAGAATATTAATTGATAATAGGATAACGATGTTAAGAATAAAGATTTCAAAGTTTATTTTATCTTTTAAGATAAGAAGAATTATTATTAAAGGAATAGATATTAGATGAAATAAATATTTTTGTTTTAAATTGATAGTATTGAGATTACGAATAAGAAGAAGGATTTCTAAGAAAATATATAGATAACTATAGCGGAATGTTAAACCGTTTACATTATGAAAGAAGTTTAAAACAAAATCAAATTGATTTATGAATATTGGTAAGAGACAGATTATAATAATGATGATAACTAATAATTTTTCTTTTTTATTAATATTTTTGTTAAAGAAATAATAAATGATATTTAATAGAGCAAAAGTGTTTAAAGCAATATTGGGATATATGCTACCAGAAGTATTGACGGTAAAACTAATATTACCATAGAATAAAGATTTAATAATATTTATTATAGATGTATTAAATCCTTGGTTTATTTCTTGAGAAAAAGATATTCCCATTTTTAAGTAGGATGAATATAAAGAATAAACAAAAGGAAGAATTATTAATAGAGATACTAGTGATGATAAGATTAGAATACATAAGGTATTAATTATTTCTTTTCGTTTCTTTTTAGTATATATTTCATAAATAACAAAATATAAGATGGTATAAAATATAATGGCAAAAGATAAGTAAAAGTTAGTTAGAATAGCATATGATAGACTGAAAATATAGATATATGGTTTTTCTTGATTAAGAATTTTTTCAAGACCATAATTGAAAAGAGGAAATATCATGAAGATGTCTAGCCAAGGTAGATAGTAGTAATAAGCAATAAACCAACTAGAGAAAATATAAGTTATGGTAATAATAGTTGTAAAAAAGTTATTATTTGTTTTCTTTTTAGCATAGAAAGTCATGATAAAGGAAGCAATAATTAATTTTATTAGAATAGCACTTAAATACATAGAGTTGGCATCTTTGAAGAAAAGAGCAATTAAGTTTAGGGGACTTGATAAATAATAAAGGAAATTAAAAGTAAAGGGGTTACCTAAACCATTATTGAAAGAATATAGTTCAATAGTTTTGGTTTTTAATTCCATTATGAAATTGTATAACATTGGTTTAAATTGGACAAGAGCATCTGATTTACCAATTGTAATATCTCCGAAAGGAAAGATATCACAGATATATAAAGATATTAAAAAAATAGATATACATATGGAAGCATTTATTAAGTAAGGAAGGAATTTTTTTATATTTTTCATAGTATCACCTTTAAAAATATTATATAAATATTTATAACTTTTTACTACATTTTTCGACTTTTTTGTTTTTTAGAATATAATTAAGGTGATGCTATGAATGTAAAGGTATTTGATGAAAATCATGAAAAAGACTTAGAGAATAGTGTTAATGAATTTCTTAGTAGCAACATTTATGATATAATAGATATCAAGTACCAAGTGGCAATTACAATGTCTGGAGAGGATCAGATTTATTGTTTTTCTGCGATGGTAATTTATTATGAAAAATGAGTGGTTGAAGATGAAAAGAAGTTCTTTTGTTGAAGGTACATTTATTGCGACATTAGCAATTGTTTTAACTAAAATATTAGGTATGCTTTATGTTATACCTTTTTATGCGATGGTTGGAATTCAAGGTAGTGCTTTATATGCTTATGCTTATAATATTTATATAATATTTTTAGATATTTCAAGTGCTGGTTTACCAATTGCAATTAGTAAGATAATTAATGAATATAATACTTTAGGAATGATGGATGCTAAGGTTAGAGCTTATCGTATAGGTAAAAGTGTTATGGCTTTTTTAGCAGTTGCAATTTTTATTTTGCTTATGTGTTTTGCTCCGCAAATAGCTAAATTATTACTTGGTGATTTATCGGGTGGAAATACAATTCGGGATGTTGCTTTAGCGATTAGATGTGTTTCTTTTGCAATATTAATAGTTCCTTTTTTAAGTGTTATTAAAGGTTATTTACAAGGACATAATGTAATTAATGTATCTAGTTATAGTCAAGTTATTGAACAAGTAGTTAGAGTTTCGATTATTCTTGGAGGAACTTATTTAATATTAAATGTTTTTAAAGGTACTGTTACGCAAGCTATTTGTTTGTCTGTTTTTGGGGCTTTTATAAGTGGATTAGTTGCTTATCTTTTTATTCGTTTTATGATACATAAAGATGGTAAAGAATTAAGTATTAATAAGAAATATGAAAAAGATAATGTTAGTAATAAAGAAATTGTAAAAAAAATATTTACTTATGCAGTTCCGTTTATAATAATTAATATTGTAAGTAGTTGTTATAATTTTGTTGATATGACTTTATTACTTAGAACAATGAATTATTTGAATTTAGAAACTAGTGATATTGAGTTTGTTACTTCAGCTGTTACAACATGGGCACCTAAGATAAATATGATTATAACTAGTGTGGCAATGGGAATGAGCACTAGTTTAATTCCAACTATGGTAACTGCTTATACTTTGAAAAATTGGACTGAGGTTAATAATAAATTTAACCAAGCTTTACAAATATTAATATTTATTTCATTACCAATGACAATAGGAATTTCTTTACTAAGTATGGCAGTATGGAGTGTATTCTATGGATATAATGTTTATGGTAGTTATATATTAGCTCTTAATGTCTTTACTGGATTATTTATAAATATTTATATGACGACTTCTTCTGCTTTACAAGGATTGAACAAATTTAAAACTGTCTATTTATCAACAATAGTTGGATTTGTATCAAATGCTTTATTAGATGTTCCAATTATGCTTTTATATAATAAGATAGGTATACCTCCTTTTTTAGGAGCAGTTACTGCAAGTATTATAGGTTATAGTTTAAGTATTATAATAGCTTTAATTTCTTTAAAGAAAGATTGTAAATTAGCATATGGTAGTACTTTAAAAGTATTGGGAAAAATGATAGTTCCAACTTTGGCAATGATTTTAGTTGTAATATTATTAAATACTTTAATTCCTATTAATTATGCTAGTAAATTGTCTTGTATTGTTAATATTGCTATTATTGCTGTAGTTGGGGCGATTGTTTATATTGGCATTTCATGGAAAATGGGAATTGTAGAAAGTGTTTTGGGGAAAAGAATGGTAAATAAGTTTTTAAAAAAACTTACCTTTGGTAAGGTAAGTATTTAGAGCATATACATGTTACTGGAATAGTTATTTTCTTTTACTTCAACATTTAATGAATTTTCTAATTTTGTTAGACGATTATCTAAACGATTAATTTGTCTTTCGATTTTAGATAAACGATTTTCTAAATCGTTTATAGCTCCTAAATCTGGTCCGCTATAATAGCTAGAACTTTGATTGGCTTGTTGAAATGGTCCAAATTGAGAATTCGGTATTTGAGGAAAGTTTGGAATATAACTTTCAGTTTGGGCATTATAGTTTGTAAAAAAGGTGTTACGATCTTTTTTCATAAAGAAATCCTCCTTATTAAAATTATATGTTTGATTAATAGAAAGGTTGAATAAAATGAGACTTAGAAATGTGAAAAATGCTAAAATGATTGTGGATAATAGTTCTTATATTATTCATGATCCATATGCTTATAAAAGTAAATTTAGTAGTGAAATTTTTCAAAATAGTAATCCTATTCATTTAGAAATAGGGATGGGAAAAGGTAATTTTCTTATTGATATGGCTAAAAAGAATCCTAATATTAATTTTGTTGGGGTAGAAAAATATCCAAGTATTGTGTGTCGTGCTTTGGAAAAATTAGAAGCTGAAAAACTTTTTAATATTAGAATATTATGTATTGATGCTAAGGAATTAGCTGATATTTTTGATAAAGAGATTGATGTTATCTACCTTAATTTTAGTGATCCATGGCCTAAAAAACGTCATGCTAAAAGGAGACTTACTTCACCACTTTTTTTGCAAATTTATGATAAGGTCTTTAAGAAAGATAAAGTAATTATTCAAAAAACAGATAATGAAGGTTTATTTGAAAGTTCGATTATCAATTTAACTAGTTATGGTTATATTATTGAAGATATTTCTTTAGATTTGGCTAATTCGGGTAAAGATACTTCTTTAACTGAATATGAAGTAAAATTTAGAAATCAAGGTATTAAAATAAATTATTTGTATGCTAGGAAAAAATAATATTTAAATTTAATATTAGAGATGTTATAATATCATAGAAAGAAGTAGGAGGTACTATGAAAAAGAAAATTGTACTACTTGCCTTTTTTATGTGCGTTGTTTTGACAGGGTGTACACCTTTACAAGAAATGTCATTAGATGACATTATAGATAATGGAACTAATCGCCAAGTATCTGTATATAATAAATATCGTAAAGGATATAAGTATAATTTACCTAAAGGGTTAGGCGTTTTAGACAGTACGGAATATAATGAAGTCATTGCTAGTAGTGATTATACATATTATTTGTATGTTGATGCTGTTAGTTATTATAATAAAATAATTGAGACATATGAGGAAAATGATGTATCATTTTATTCTAAAGCTATAAGCTTTGAAGATAAGTACGGTTATTTGGAAATAAATGAAATAGATAATGGTAAGTATTTTATTGAAATTATGTATAATTATGCTAAAATAGAAGTAATAGTGGAGTATCGTGATATAAATGTTACAGTGGCTAATTCACTTAGTGTTTTGTCTTCGATTTCTTTTAATGATAGCGTTTTAAAAACGTTATTAGATGAAGAAACTTCACAATTTAAAGAATTTGAATTTAATATATTTGAAACTTCTTCAACAGAAAGTGAATATTTACAGGCTGTAGAAGGGGATATATATGAAGAGGAAGAAATTCATGATTCAGATTTAATAAATTAAGGTGGTGTTAAAGATGGGATTTTTTGGTAAAATAAAAAACATTTTATTCGAAGATGACGATGAAGTGGAAGAAATGCCAGTTTATACTAAAGAAGAAACAAATGAAGTCGTAAAGAAAAATGTAGAAGAAAAAAGTCCTTCTCATGAAGTTGAACCAATTAAACCAAGTGAGCATTATCGTTTTAGTAATGTAAAAAGAGATATTGATTTAAATTATGATGAAAAGGATGTTTTAGGCGAAGTTCCTGGAGCTAGTGAAGCAATTAATAATGTTAATAAGTTGAGTGAAGAAAAGCCGCAAGAAGAAAAAAAGTCATCAATATTTATGTCATTTGATGAAGAAGAATTTGAAAGATTAAATTCGCGAGTTATACGAAATGAAAATAAAGTTAAGAAGGAAGTAAAATCAATTAGTGTTCCAGTTAATAATAATATAGCGCGTAAGGCTAATAATAATTTTTCTTCTACATCAACTAATCGTGATACAAGAATGGAAAAGAATGATAGATATAAAATTAATAGTGGAACTTTAGGAAGTGGTAAAAAACCTTTTACGCCATCGCCTGTAATTTCGCCAGTATATGGAATATTAGGTAGTAATTATACTAAAGAAGATATTATTGATCGAAAAGATGGTATGAAAAGAGAAGTGGTTGTTAAACCAATTGTAAAAGTAAAAGAAGAACCACATATTGAAGAAGTGGAAAAAGAAGCAGTTTATGAAGTGGATATAGATTCAGTTCGTAAAAAAGCTTATGGATCATTAGAAGATTTAGAAAAAACTTTAACTAGTAATGATATTCCAGAATTAAAAGAAAATAAAAAAGAATTAGAACATGATACTAAAGAAGATTCATTAGATGTTGAAGTTGTAAAGCCAGAAAAACTAAGTGTTGAAGATCAATTAGATGAAAAATTTGAAATAAGTAATTCAATTGAAGAGGATATGGAATCATCTTTAACTGATGATTTAGATAAAGTCGTAGATAAAGTTATTGAAACGAAGAAAGTTGATAATTCTAATACAAAGAAAAATCCAAAGTTATTAGATGAGTTAGAAAAAACTAGTACATTGCAGATTTTAGATGATATAGAAAAAGAATTAAATTCTATTAAACCTATTACTAAAGATAAAGATGAGACTGTTACAGAAGAAAAAAAGGATGATAATGATACTTTGGAAGATGATTTATTTAATTTGATAGATTCAATGTATGAAGAAGGAGAGGAGGAAGAAAATGATTAGTTTTCTACAAACGTTTTTACCAATAATAATATATTTTTTGTTAATAATTTTATTAATTATTGGAATAATATTAGGTATAAGATCTATTCAAACTTTAAATAAGGTTGACAAGGTGGTAGATGATGTTAATGATAAGGTTCAATCATTAAATGGTTTCTTTAACTTAATTGATTTTACTACTGATAAAATAGTTTCTGTTACTGATAAAGTAGTAGAAGGTATTAGTGGTCTTATTGGTGCGATATTTAAACGTAAAAATAAAAAAATAGACAATGATGAGGAGGAATAAGAATGTCTAAAAAAGAAAGTAGTGGATTAGGTAAGTTTTTAGCTGGAGCAGCTATTGGTGTTGGTTTAGGTGTTTTATTTGCCCCAAAGGCTGGTTCTGAAACAAGAAAAGAATTAAAACAAAAATTCGATGAAATTGTAAAAAAGATTAAAGAAATTGATATTGATGAAGTTAGAGAATCTTTCTTAAAGAAAATTGAAGATATAAAAGAAGAGCTAGCAGACTTGGATAAAGAAAAAGTTTTAGCTATTGCTAAAGAAAAAGCTGAAGCAATTAAAGTTAAATTAGATGAATTACTTAGTGAAGCTAAAGCAAAAGCAACACCAGTTATTCAAGCAACTGTTGAAGATTTAAGAAATAAAACAATTGCTGTTTTAAAAGATACTGTTAAAAAATTAGAGGAACCTAAAGCAAAAAAAGCTTTACCAAAAAAAAGTGAAAAATAATCCAAAAATTGGATTATTTTTTTGGAGATAAATTATTTTATTATTGATAAATGTGGTTGTAAATGTTATTATTAATAGTAGATAAGGATAGATTAATATGAAGGATAAGCATTTTAAATTATTTATATATATATTATTATTTTTCTTAGTTGGAATATCAGGTATAGGTGTTTATAATCATTTTACTAATGACAATTTAATAGATAATCATATTCTTCTATCTGATGATTCTTTGGAAGTTTTAAATGGAGTTTATGATGAAGATAATAATAAAAAGGTGGATTTAAATAATGCTTTATCATATAATTCTATTGCTTCATCTTCTGATTTAACTATTACTATTAGTTCAGATCTTGTTTCTTTAAATTATACACCTGCTGGAGGATTCTATTATAATACTTCTAATAGTTATAATAGTTCTGTTAATATTACTTCAGGTGGTGGATATCGTAGTGGCGGTAATGGTTATATAAGTTTAAAGAATGGCACTTATTATTTTTGGACTTATAATTTAAATAATATGTCTTTTATTGCTAAGGGTCCAGTTAAAATTACTAAATCATGTAAAAATGAGACAAGACTTAATCAAACTGGTTCATTTTCTTTTCAAAGATGTTATGTTAAAGATCGTAGTGGAAATGTAAAACCTGAGTCATCTGGAACTGTTGCAACTTGTGCTAGTGGATATAAAATGAGTGAAGTTAAAAAATCTGATAACTGTTCTTCTAAGAGTTTATCAAATAATATTTCTAAGAGATATTGTACTGCGTCTTTTTCGGGTACATGTGTAAAACAATCTAGTGGTGGGAATTCTGGCTCTTCTGGAGGAGATAAACCAAGCGTGGCTGCTGCTAAGCTTTCATCTTTATCTGTTAGTAGTGGTTCGTTATCCCCTTCATTTAAGAGTTCAACTAAGAGTTATAAGGTTACGGTTGCAGCTAATGTTTCTTCAATAAAAGTAAATGCTAAAGCTGCTAGTGGTTCATCTTTTGTTTCTGGATATGGATCTAGAACGGTTAAATTAAATTATGGTTCAAATTCTATTAAAGTTAAAGTTAAAAATTCAGCTAATAAAGTAACCACTTATACAATAACTGTTACTAGAACGGATAATCGTAGTTCTACTAGTACTTTATCTAATTTAAAAGTTAGTTCAGGTACTTTATCTCCTGCTTTTTCTAGTAATATAAATGATTATATAGTAAATGTAGGAAATGAAGTGTCTTCCATATCTGTTGATGCAACTTTAACAGATAGTAAATCTTCTTTTGTGGCAGGATATGGACCTGGTTCTACAGCTTTGAATCCTGGACCTAATAAATTTTATATTAAAGTTAAAAGTCAAAAGGGAGATATAAACGTTTATACTATTACAATTAACCGTGAAACAACTCCTAGTGCCTGTACAACGGAAACAGAAAATTTGGCTTTATTAAAGGGAATCATTTTATCAGTAGATATAAATGGTGTTGATATTGACCAAATTGAAGACTTTGATCCACAAGTTACAAGTTATCCTGATTTAAAAGTACCTTATGAAGTTTCTAATTTAACAGTTGAAGCTTTGACACAAGATGAGGAAGATCAAGTGGTAATTGAAGGTGCTTCTGATTTGGAAGTTGATGTTCCAAAAGAAATTACAATTACTGTAACAAGTAAGAAATGTCCTAGTTTTTCTAAAGTTTATACTTTGTCTGTAACTAGACAACCAGAAAAAACGTTGGGAACAAGTGGAGAATTAACAAATATTATTGTTAAAGGTCATGAAGATGAAGTTGAATTTTCACCAGAGAAAACTTCTTATGGAATTACTCTTAAGAAGAACGAAACTAAATTAGAGATTGAGTACGAAAAGAAAGATCCAAATGCTAATTGTGAAATACAAGGTAATGAAGACTTAAAAGTTGGAGATAGTGTTGAAATAACTTGTACTTCTGAAGATGATGAAGATGTTCAAAAGTATACTTTGGCAATTGATGGTGTTGAAAAAGGGACAAATGTATTCTTTATTATAATTGTTGTTATCTTAGTAATTTTAGTTTTAGTATATTTAATTTTAAGATTATTAGGATATAGAATTTACTTCAACGCTTCTGTTATTGGTGCATTCTTTAGGGGAATGGGCGAAAAAGTAAAAAATGTATTTGACAAATAGATTTTAGATGATATAATTTATTTTAATTAGTGATGAAGGAATTTACGACTCTGGAGCTAAAACGTTACTCGCGTTAAGAGATAAAGTGTATGATAAAAACTCATAAACTAAGGTGGTACCGCTGGTTTTCAGTCCTTAGATTTATGAGTTTTTTTATTTATAAGAAAGGAATGAAAATAATGAAGAAAATGACAAATTGGGAAGAATTGCAATGGCGTGGATTGGTTAAAGATGTTGCTGGTGATGATATTGCTGATAAAATTAATAATGAGAGTGTGACCTTTTATTGGGGAACTGATCCAACAGCAGATAGTTTACATATCGGTCATTATAGTTCATTAGTTACAGCTAAAAGACTTATGATGATGGGACATAAACCTATTTTGCTATGTGGAGGGGCAACTGGTAGAATAGGAGATCCTCGTCCTACAGCAGAAAGAGAAATTATTTCGATTGAACAATTAGAAAAGAATATTCAAGGCATACGAAGTCAAATTGATCGTTTATTTCAAGGAAAAGCTAAATTAGTTAATAATTATGATTGGTTTAAAGGGTATGAATTCTTAGATTTTTTAAGAGATGTTGGTAAATATATAAATGTTAATTATATGCTTTCTAAAGATATTATAAATCGTCGTTTAGAAACTGGTATTACATATGCAGAGTTTAGTTATATGTTGATTCAAGGTTATGATTTTTTAAATATGTATCGTAATATGGGATGTATTATGCAAGTTGAAGGTAGTGACCAATGGGGAAATATTACGACAGGTATTGATCTAATTAGAAAAATAGATGGTAAAGAAGCATATGCTTTTACAATGCCTCTTATTTTAGATGCTAATGGTAATAAATTTGGTAAAAGTGAAGGTAATGCTTTATGGTTAGATATAAATAAAACTTCTAGTTATGAATTATATCAATATTTAATTAATACTGATGATTCAATGATAGAACACTATTTAAAAGTGTTTACTTTCTTAACTCCAGAAGAAATTATGGATGTAGTTGAAAAACACAATAAAGAACCACATTTAAGAATTGGGCAAAAAACATTAGCTAAATGTATTATTACTGATATACATGGAGAAGAAGAGTATAATAAGGCTGAACAAATAAGCAAGGCTTTGTTTAGTGGTGATTTGACTGGATTAAGTGCTAAAGATATTTTAATTGGGATGAAGATGGTTCCTTCTATTAATTTATCTGGTGAAATTAAGTTATTAGATTTATTAGTTGATAATGGAATATGTTCGTCACGTAGAGAAGCAAGAGAAATGTTAAGCAGTAATGCCATATCTTTAAATAATATTAAGTTTACTGATGAAAATACAATTGTTGATAAAAATATGGCAATTGATGAAAAAGTTATAGTTATTAGAAAAGGTAAGAAAAAACAATTTATTGGAATTTTTGATTAATTGTAATAACATAAAAAAACTCCTAGCATATGATATTATGAAAGGAGTTTTTTTATGTATTACAATTCTTACGTTAGAAATAGAGATAATCGTTTTGGGGGCTTTTTTATTCCTTTTATATTAGGTGGTCTTACTGGTAGTGCAGCTGTTGCTGTTTCAAGACCTAGACCAGTTTATGTTAATCCTCGTCCACCGTTTTACGGACCAATGCCAGGACCTTTCTATTATTAGAATGATGGTTTAAATTAATAGATAAACCAATAATAAAAAATAAAGTTATTAAATAGGTTCCACCATAACTTAAAAATGGTAATGGTATCCCAATTATTGGTAAAAGGGATAAGTTCATTAAAATATTATATATAGTTTGAAACAAGAGCATATTTAGTATTATAAAATTTATAATATTAGATATGTTTTTTTTATTATTGTTAAAAGTATTTTCTATATAATAATAGAAAATATAAAAGTAACTTATTATAATTAAAATAAATGAAAATATATTGTATTTACTTATAATAGAAGCAAATATAAAATCATTATGATTTTCAGGAATATATAGTAAGTTATGAGCACCAATTGAAATAAGAGAATTTATATTTTGAATATTGTTTTGTTCTTTAAAGGAAATTAAGCGATCTAAGCGATAGAATAATTTAGAACCATAAATGGAGATTAAGAAGTCTTTATTTGTGAAATATAAGATAATGTTAGATATAAGGAATATGCTTATTATTGATGTAGTTAGATAAATCATTTTTTTATTTAATTTATAATATTTTAAAGTAGAAATAAAGATTATTATATAAAATAAGATAGCGCCTGTATCTGGTTCTAAAAAGGTTAAAATACTAGGAATTATAGTTATTATTAATAGATAAATAATATTTTTTTGTTTGATTGTTAGAACTGATAGGTAGATTATAAGAATTATTTTAGTTAGTTCACTTGGTTGAAAGGAGAATTTGTATATGTGGAGCCATGCTTTGGAACCATTTATTTCACGACCAAATATTAAAACAAGAAAAAGAAGAATAATAGATAGAAGATAAAAATATTTTATATATTTTAAAATAAAGTGATAATTTATTTTACTAGTTATAATAAGAATAAAGTAGCTTAAAATTAAATATAATAAGTGTTTTATAAAATATTCAGTATTGGCTAAGTAAATTAAACTTATTATATTTAAAATTAAAATAGGAATAATAATTGAATATTTATGACGTAAAATTCTTCTCATGTTATTATCATTGTCAAATTAATAAAATTTATACATATACTTAGATAGGAGGAATATTATGAAATTACCTAGTGTGTTTGCTAATAAAATAGATAAAGATTTAAAAAATAATACTGATTATTATCGTGGAGATGTTCATAAAAAGAGAGATTTACAAGATTTGAAGTTGTTATTTGATAATAATGGATATGCTAATAGAATTAACGTAATTTTAACTTTGAAAAGTGGAGATAAGATTAATACGAAGTTAGTCTTGTGTAAAAGGAATTGTTTTGTAACTTTAAATAATCAACAGATATTATTTGATGAAATTATTGATTATGAAATAAAAAAATAAACATTTTTATGTTTATTTTAAGATATCTTTGATATATTCTTTAAGTTGTTTAGCATTTTTATCAAAGATTATTTTTAATTGATTGTCAATTTCAACTATGCCTTTGGCACCTAGTTTTTGAATTCCATTTTTATCTACTTTAGTAGTATCTTTTAAGATAACTTTAAAACGAGACATATTACATTCAGCATTTATTATATTATCTTTACCACCAAGGTATTTAATTAATTTATTAACTTCTGATGAAAAGTCTTTTTGGTTTAATTTTATAATAACTAATGTAATTATAAGTAAAACAGCAAATATTATTATATATTGTATCCAATCCATATTATCACCTGTTAGCATTATACTATAAGTTTTATAAAAATAAAAGTGCTAACATATAGCACGTATTTTTAAAAGATACATAAATTAATAGTGAGATACATAGGAAAGGGTGAGATGTAATGTGTAATGATAAAACTAATTCTTTAGCAGAAATATTAAGTGTTATTTTAGTTTTACAACAAAATGCATGTGTAGATAGTTGCTTAGATTCTTGTGATCGACCAATGTTAGGTGGAGGACCAACTTGTTTGGTTTGTAATACGAGACCTGTTATGATTTATACTTGTGGTAATGGTAGTATTCCTTGGAGTATGCCTATTAGTAAGGATTCAACAGCTAATTGTACTGGATCAACTAATACGACGACTTGTTCATCAGTATTTAGAGTTGAGAAAATAGAAGGAACTTGTTGTACTTTTAGAGTATTGCAAGATAATCCAGACACTACAAGTTTATACCCATATGTAGCAACTAATTCAGTATTTACAATGGATTTGAGTTGCGTTTGTGCATTAAGATGTTTAACTGATACATATGTAGAATGTATATAAAAAGATTCCAATTATTATTTGGAATCTTTTTTATATAAACGATATAAATTTATTGATGGATGATTATTTAAGCGAGCGTTTATGCCTGATGTACCTAAACCATTGGAAATATATAATTCTGTATTATTTATTTTGTAATAATCTTTATAATACTTAGTGGCTCCTTTTTCTAGGAATAATGGTTTAATAAATGGTAATTTTATTAAACCACCTAGAGTGTGGCCGCTTAGTACTAAGTCTGGTTTATAATTTATAATTTTATCTATACTATCTGGTTCATGACTTAGAACTATTTTATATAGTAAAGATGAATTTAAATCTTCTATATTTTTTTCAGTTAAGGAATAGTCTGGATTGTTATCCATGGAATTAAAACCAATTATTAAGATAGGAGTATTACTTTCGTAATATAATGGTTTTATTTCATTGTTTAATAAGATAAAATCAGATGATTCCATTATACTTTGATATTCTTTATTATTATAGTCTTCATTTCCGTAAATAGCATATTTATATAAGGTACATTCTAGTTTAGATAAAGATGTTATTATTTCTTCTTTTATTTCTTTGGTTGTTACAATGTTTTTATCAATTAAATCACCAGTAAAAAATATTATATCGGGTTTTATATTATTTATTTTTTTTACTATTTTATCTAGTTGTTTTTGATTAATAGTTGTTCCGTAATGGATGTCTGATAAGTGGACTATTTTTAAACCATGAAATGTTTCTGTTATTTTATTAGTTTGTATTTTGAATTCATGGACTTCAAATAATGATGGTGTTATTAATGTAATATATGCTAAAAAAGCAATTATTATAATGGCTAGAATAGTTAGAATACGAGGAATGGTTGATTTTTTCTCTTCTTTTTTAGGTTCTTTAATTCCGGTATCTTTTGTTTCTTCTTTAGTTTCGATATATTTATGGGATCTTGTTTTTTTTAAGTCTTCGCTCATAATAATCCTCCTATAATAATTATTTGTAATAGAGATATAATATTATGAATACTATGGATAATTATTGTACCATATATATTATTAGTTTTATAATAAGCATATCCAAAACCAATTCCTACAGAACTAAATGGAATTAAATAGATAAGCATGATTAAATCATTTGGTGAACTTATTGATGAGATAACGTGAACTAGACCGAATATTAAACCAGTAGTTATAGCAAAGATATGTTTATTATTTGTACTTCTTTTCATGCTACAACGATATACTAATTCTTCAATTATTGGAGCTATAAAACAAGCACAAGTAATTTCAAAGAGAGGATATTGCTTTAAAATTGCTATGTTTTCCTCTTGGTTTGTATTAGGAGTTATTCCTATTATATTGATGATAATTGAAGAGATAAGCATGATTATTAAACCAACTAACCAATATTTTATTGTTGTACCTAGGATAAGTTTATAATTTTCTTTAAAATTTTTAAAATCGTTTATAAGATCTTTTTTATAAATAAAGGAATAGACTAAACATGTAACTAGGTAAGTTAGAATCATGGCTATTTGATAGTCTATTATATTTCTATTTTCTAAAAAATAAAAAGGCATATAAATAATTGTTGGCACAATGAAATATGACAAAATTATTAATAAGCCTTTGAAAGTTTCTTTAATATTTATTATATTTTTCATAGATCACCTTTTTATTCTTGTATAAAGCCTAGAGCTTTTAAACGACTAGTAATTTCTGATTCTGTAGCTTCACCAGCTATACGATTAGCAGTATTTTTTTCTTCACCATCAAAGATAAAGACTGTATTTGGAGTACCACTTACATTAGCAATATTTGTTAACTGTATTTTTTCTTTTTTACTTAATTTATCTAGTGCTAATTCGTAGGCTGTAATATCATATTTAGCTAAAACTTTTTTAAATATTGGTTTATATGCTAAACAGTGAGCACATTCAGTTTGACTTATTAAAAGAATAAATGTTTCTTTGTTTTCTACTTTTTTATTTAAGTCAGTAAAATTTATTTCTAGTAAATGATTATCTTCATTTTTTTCTTTTCCTTTTAGAGTAATACTAGCATATACCATTCCTATAACTGCTAGGATTATTACAAGTATAGAACCAAAAATTAATATCTTTTTTTTCATTTAAATCACCATAGATAATATACCACAATAAAAAAATATCTGCAATTTAATATTGTTATTTTTAAATGTTAATGGTAAAATTATAGTTAGAAAATAAGGTTGGTGCTTTATGAAAGAAAAAAATGTATTTTTAGGATTAATTTTTATGATGATGATATCTCTATTTATAGGGATAAATATGGTAAAAGCAGAGGAGGATACAACTTGTAATGCTGTTAGTTTAAATGAGCTTAGGACAATGGCTGCTAATGTAAAGGTAAGTTATGTTCCAACGGAAGCTGATGTAAAAACAGAATTCGACGAGGAGTCTGGAACTGATTATGTTACTGTTCGTTATTTAGATGTCAAGGTCTATAATATTACGAGTAAGTTATATGTAAGAACAGAAGCTGGGGGAAGTAATGTTACGTCTTCAAGCCATTTGCTTACGTTAGCTAATGTAGGATCTGATGGAGCTGCAACGATAAGACAAGAAGCTATTAATCAGCCTGTAACATATACATTTACTATATTCTCTGATGCTTATGGTTGTACAGGAAAAACTCTTAGAACGATGAAGTTGACATTACCTCGTTTTAATTATTATTCTGAATTAGATATTTGTCAGGATATACCAGATTATTATTTGTGTCAGCAATATACTACTTATGATGTAGATGGAGCAACGTTCTATGATAAAGTTGATGAGTACAAAGCTAAATTAGCTGCACAAGCAGAAGAGAGTGAAGCTACTGATGATAATACTAGTATTATAAATAAAGCAATCTCTGGTGTATCAAAGTATAAATATGTGGTTGTTGGTGTGATTGTTGCAATCGGTGTAGTTGTAACAGTTCTAATATTAAAGAAAAGGAAGAAAGTATTATGATTGGTGGTGTTAATATGAATACGAAAAAGAATTTAATGGTTTTACTGTTATGCTTTTTCTCTTTCTTTATGTTTGCGGGAGAAAAGCTGGCTGACCAATTAACTTTTGATATTGGTGTTGGGGAATCTGGAACTTATCACAAATATGATTTTAGCAATTGCTCGGCAAGTAAAAATGGCTATGTTATTGTTAGTGTAATGAGCGATAAAGGTTTGAAATTTGAAACTACTAGTTCAGCTGTTTCTGGTAAAACGGATAGTGCTACTTGTGATTATACTTATAAGCGCGCTGGAAAGCCTGAAACTAAAAAAATAACAGTTAATTTTAATATTATTGCTCAACGTCAAATTACGATTAATTTAGGACTTACTGCTGATGGTTATGATCCAACAAAAAATATAGCAGAAGAATTTTTACCTGATGGAGCAACAATTGTTGGTCATGAAGTTAATTTAGATGGTTCTGAATTTATAACAGTAGATAATTGTAAGGGAACTGTATGTAATGTTTCAATAAGTCAAGAAGGAGAAAGTCTTGCTTCTGATGGAGCAACATTAACTGCAGGATTAGATGTTATATATAAAATTCCTGGTTCTGATGAAGAACACA